>NZ_JAKUSO010000057.1:0-23283 GCF_022449305.1 Oceanibaculum sp.
CAGCAGATCGGCGATGTGCAGGATTCGACACAGACCGTGGTGACCGCGATCCAGAGCATCACGCAGATCATCGAGCGGATGCATGAGGCCTCGACCGCCATCGCGGCGGCCATCGAGGAACAGACGGCGGCCACCCGCGAGATCGCCCGCAATGTCGAGCAGGCAGCGGCCGGCACCGACGAGGTGAAGCGCAGCATCGCCAAGGTCAGCGAATCCTCCGACGAGACCGAGCAGGCCAGCGCTTCGGTGCGGGCGGCGTCGGAAGATCTTGCCGAACAGTCGGAGCGTCTCAGCGCCCGCGTCGAGAGCTTCCTGTCGGATGTGAAGGCCGCCTAAGCGGTACCTGAGGGGAACATCAAAGAGGGATTTTTCGTTAACCCTAAATTCCCTCTGCTCAAGCGCCGGGATTTCGGTCATGATCCCGGCGTTTTAGCTCGTACTGCGGGTTACACCTCTCATGACAACCGATACGGACTGGTGCCGTGACCTTCCCGTCGTCGTTACCGGCGGCATGGGGTTCATCGGCTCCAACCTTGCGCTGCGCCTGGAAGCCCTTGGCGCGCAGGTGACGCTTATCGACAAGATGCTCACCCAATATGGCGCCAACCCCCATAATATTGCCGATCCGATCCGGGTGAATCGCAAGGGCCCGCCCTTGCAGGTGATCGAGGCGGATATCGGCGCCACGGCAGAGATCGAGAAGGCGGTCGCCGGCGCGAAGGTGATCTTCAATATCGCCGGCCAGACCTCGCACATGGATTCGATGAAGGACCCGCTGGAGGATATGCGGCTCAATCAGGAATCCAACCTGCGCTTCCTTGACCTCATCCGCCGGGTCAATCCGACGGCACGGGTGGTGTTCAGCAGCACGCGGCAGTTCTATGGCCCGCCGCGCTACCTGCCGGTGGATGAAGCCCATCCGATCAACCCGCCGGACATCAATGGCGTGCACAAATACGCGGCGGAGAGCTACCACATGCTCTATGCCCGGATTTACGGCATGCGCACCACGGCGCTCAGGCTTACCAACGTGTTCGGCCCGCGCATGCGCATCCGCGACGCCAAGCAGACCTTCCTGGGCATCTGGGTGCGCCACGCCATCGAGGGCACGCGCTTCGAGGTCTGGGGCGGCGACCAGATGCGCGACTTCTCCTATGTCGAGGATCTGGTGGACGCGCTGCTGGCGACGGCGCACTCCGAAGAATCGGTCGGGCAGGTGTACAATATCGGCGGCTGCCCCGCCGTCAGCCTGCTGGAGCTGGCCGAGCTCCTGGTGCGCATCGCCGGTACCGGCAGCTTCGAGCGCAAGGTATTCCCGGAAGAGCGCAAGAAGATCGATATCGGCGATTATTACTGCGACGACACGCCGTTCCGCGCCGCCACGGGCTGGCAGCCGCATATCGACCTGGAAGAAGGGCTTCGCCGCACCATCGCCTATTACCGGACCAACGCCGAGCATTACCTCTGAAGGCCAGCTACCATGATTCCGCAGACCGACCCGAAGGCCGCCTATCTCGAACGCAAGGCGGAGATCGATGCCGCGATTGCCCGCGTGCTGGACAGCGGGCGCTACATACTGGGGCCGGAGGTCGAGGCGTTCGAACAGGAATTCGCTTCCTTCGCCGGCGTGCGCCATGCGGTGGCGGTGGCCAGCGGTACTGACGCGCTGATCCTGGCCTTGCGCGCCCTGGGCGTGGGGGAGGGGGATGCGGTCATCACCGTCTCGCACACGGCGGTCGCCACCGTGGCGGCGGTGGAGCTGGTGGGGGCCACGCCGGTGCTGGTCGATGTCGATGCCTGCCATGGCCTCGATCCCGAGAAGCTGGCGGCGACGCTGGCGGCCTGGCCGTCCGGTGCCCCAAAGCCGAAGGCGATCATTCCGGTCCATCTCTATGGCCAGCCGGCGGCGATGAACGAGATCATGGCGATTGCCGACCGGTACGGGCTTGCCGTGCTGGAGGATAATTCCCAGGCCCATGGCGCAACTCTGGACGGCACCATGGTCGGGCGGTTCGGGCGGATCGCCGCCTACAGCCTCTATCCGACGAAAAATCTGGGCGCCATCGGCGATGGCGGCATCGTCGCCACCGACGATCCGGCACTGACCACCGCGCTGAAGGAACTGCGCGAATATGGCTGGCGCGAGCGCTATGTCAGCGCAATTGCCGGCATGAACAGCCGGCTCGACCCGCTGCAGGCGGCGATCCTGCGTGTGAAGCTCTCCCACCTGCCGGCAGATACGGCGCGCCGCCGCGCCATTGCCGCTGAATACGACAGGGGCCTGGCTGGCACCGAGGGGCTGCGCCTGCCGCAAACCCGGCCGGGTGCCGTGCCGGTCTATCATCAGTATGTGGTGGAGGCGCCGGGCCGGCGCGATGCGTTGCAGGCCGCCTTGCGCGAGAAGGGTGTCGGCACGCTGGTGCATTACCCGGTGCCGGTGCATCTGCAGCCGGCCTACAAGGGCCGGGTGCCGCTGGGCGCCGGCGGTTTGCCGCGCACCGAGGCGGCGGCGCTGTCCGTGCTCAGCCTGCCGATGTTCCCGCAGCTTGCCGATACGCAGGTAGTACAGGCGATCCAGGCAATCCGGGATGTGTGCCGCCAGGCGGCGTAACCGCGTTAAGCCTGCCTGGTAATCAGGAAGACGCCGCCGACGATCATCGCGATGCCGGCCAGCTTCAGCGGCCCCAGCGATTCGCCCATCGTCCAGTAGGCCAGCAGCGCCACGATGACGTAGGACAGCGACACGCTGGGGAAGGCGACGGAAACCGGCAGCTTGCGCAGCGCATACATGTAGCAGACCGCCGCCGCGAAATAGAGGCCAAGGCCGAGGATCGACTGCGGCGACAGGAACTGCTTCAGCAGCGTATCGCCCGAGGCGCCGGCCTTCAGCAGCATCTGCCCGGCGACACCGATCAGGATGCCGATGGCGAGCGCGGCGATGGAAAGGGTCATGCGGCTTCTCCCGGCTTATCGGCGGCGGCGCTGCGGGTGACGTCACGCACCACGAATTGCGGCTTGCGGTTCACCGTCAGGAACAGCCGGCCGAGATACTCGCCCAGCACGCCCAGCATGATGAGCTGCACGCCGGCCAGCAGCAGCGTGACCGCCATCAGCGAGGCCCAGCCCTGCGGCGTCTCGCCGGCCAGCGCCTCGAACAGTACGATCAGGAACCCCAGCAGGCCAAGCGACGCCATGCCGATGCCGGCCATGGTGCTGAGCCTGAGCGGCATCACCGAGAAGTTCAGGAACATTGACAGGAACAGCCGCACCAGCCGGCGCAGCGTATAGTTCGAGCGGCCGGCGGCGCGCGGCAGATGGGTCACCTGCAGCCGCCCGATATTCTGCGTCACCTGCATCAGCAGCCCGTCCACATAGGGGAACGGGCCGGCATGGTCCAGGATGGCGCGGGCGGCAAAGCCGCTCATGCAGCGGAAGCTGGACAGGTACAGGCCCTTCGGCTTGTCGATCAGGATGTCGGCGCACCAGTTGGTGAAGCGGCTGCCGAGATTGCGCCAGGCGGCATGCTGCTTCTGGGCGTAGTAGGTATAGACCACGTCATAGTGGTTATCATGGGCGTAGCGCCACAGCCGCACCACCTCCTCCGGCGGGTTCTGCAGGTCGTCATCCATGGTGATGATATAGGCGCCGCGGGCATGGCCAAGGCCGGCCATGACGGCGTTGTGCTCGCCGAAATTGCGCGCCAGGTTCACCACCGTCAGCGGGATGCTGGCCTCCTGTGCCAGGCGGCGGCAGACCTCCAGAGAATTGTCCGGGCTGCAATCGTTCACCAGCACGATTTCCAGCCCGCCGGGGACATCGAGTGCACTTAGCGCCTCGACCAGGGCCGGCACGCTGTCCGCGCCGTTATAGACCGGGACGACGATGGACAGGGCGAAAGGATAGTCAGAAGCCGACGCAGAGGGGGCTTCGGAAGGGCTTGCTTTGGAGACACTCATGGGCGTGTTGCCGATATCCAGACGGAACCGCCGAAAGGCAGGGTAAGCCCATGTCTGGCCATCCCGCGTTCGACCGCCGTAACGGTAAAGAACAGCCGATCCTGCCAGGGCGGAAAAAACGATACGTCGCTATCCTGCTTCTGTCGCGCCGCCAGCATCCGGTGCAGCAGCATTAGCGGAAACAGCAGGCTGTTCCAATAGCCTGATTGCACCGGGCCGAACCCGGCCGCCGCGACGCGTTGCCGCGCCTGCCCGGCGGTGTAGCGCCGCACATTGTGGACATGGCGGTCATGGGCGGAGGCCATCCACTGATAGGCCGGCAGGTTCAAAAGCAGCAGGCCGCTCGGCTTCAGGCAGCGCCGGAACTCCGCCAGCGCGGAAGATTCATCCACTCCGGCATGGCAGAGCACGTCTGTGCTGACGATGATGTCGAAGCTGGCATCCGGGAATGGCATTGCATTCACCGAGCCGCTGGTGACCCGGGCGCCGGACTTGGCGGCGGCGATCTGCGCAGCTTCCGGATCGTATTCCAGCCCGTGCAAATCGAGGTCGGGGCGCACCGCTGCCAGATGGCGCAGCAGCCCGCCGGTGCCGCAGCCGGCATCCAGCAGCCGGATGACGGGCGCATGACGCGGCAAACGTTCCGCCAGCCCCGCACGCAGCGCGCGGAACCACCACATGCCGTCCTCGACCGCCGCCATGCGACGATACTCCGCCCGCTCCATTGCCGAACGCCGATATGTAGGATGTTGGGATAAAACCTGCTGACCCTGCGCCTCTTTACCGCAGCGTGACATGACTGCCCAGCTTCCGGCAAATGGATTTGCGCGGGTTTATTGCGGACGCTAAGAAAAAATCAGCGCGCTATTTGATAAAAAGCGCTCGTTTTTTCCATGGCGAAGGCGCACTATCCGCGCTTCCGCGGCAGATGCGACGATCCTGGTGCAACGCTGGCCGCGCCGATGCGTTCCCTAAGGCAAGAGTAGCTTTCGCGCGTATCCCCGGTCCAATCATGAACAATTCCAACGATTCAGCGCCGGACGATCTGGTGCAGCGGGACACCGCGCAGCAGCGCCACCCGTCGATCGACCGTATTGCCGGCATCGACTGGTCGCGGGTCTTTCACACGCTGGTCTTAAGCGTCTGCGCGATCTGGCTAGTCGGCTATTTCCTGCCGCCGATCAACCACGACACGGCGGTTCTGCTCTATATCGCGAAGCTCTGGCTGGAAGGCGGGCAGCTCTATGTCGATGCGATCGACATCAACACGCCGCTGGTCTTCGTGCTGCACCTGTTGCCTGAGGCGCTGGCGAAGCTGACCGGCCTTGGTGGCCCGACCATGCTGGTGGCGCTGCTGGGTCTTGGCATCCTGGCTTCCTTCCAGACCTGCCGAACGGTGCTGGCGGCCAGCCTCGAGCCCTATCGCGCCTTCTCGGCCGCCTTGCTGCCGGTGCTGCTGCTGTTCCTGCTGATTGTGTTCCCGAACTACATGTTCACCCAGCGCGAGCACATCATGATGGTGCTGGGCATGCCCTATTTGCTGGTGGCCAGTGCGCGCGCCGGCGGTATCGAGATGCCGCGCCGCCTGCGCATCGCGACCGGGCTGATGGCGGGGCTGGGCTTCGCCATGAAGCCCTATTTCCTGGCCTTCCCGCTGCTGGTTGAGCTCTATGTGCTGTCGCGGCGCGGTTTCCGCAGCACGGCGACCGATGCCGCCCCCTGGTCGGTGCTGGCGGTCTGTGTCGCGCATGCGCTGTTCGCGGTGCTGGTGACGCCGGAATATTTCACGCAAGTGCTGCCGATGGCGCAGGATTTCTACAGCCGGGTGGCGGATACCGACCTGTTCGACCTGGCGACCGGAACCAACCTGGCGGCACCGACCATCATCCTGCCGCTGCTGGGCATTGTCGCCTTCTGGGGCGTGCGCTCTCATCTGTCGCGGGTGATCTTCCTGGCCGGCGTCGCGGGGCTGATCTCCGCCTATGCGCAGGGCAAGGGCTGGCCCTATCACGCCCTGCCGGCGCGGGCCTTCACCTTGTTCCTTGCCGGCACGGCGATTGCCTCGGTGCTCGACAACACGGCCTGGCTGCGGCGCGGCGACAAGCGCCCGGCCCGCTGGTTCGCCAGTGCCCTGATGCTGCTGGTCTTCTATCAGCACGGGCTGGCGCGTGTGCCGTTCGCGCAGCAGCTTGCCTATGCCGATTCGGAAGTGAAGAAGCTGGCCGACATCATCACGCCGCAGCGCCTGGACAACCGCATCCTGATCCTGTCGCCGGGCATCTATCCGCATTTCCCGCTTCTGAACTACACCGGCATGAAGATGACCATGCGCTTCGAGAGCATGTGGCTGCTGCAGGGTGTCTATGCGGAATGCAACGATAATGGCGACATCTATAACGACCCCGCGCGCATGTCCGACAATGAAGCGATGGTGTTCCGCACCGTCTCGGAAGACTTCAACAAGGCCCGGCCGTCGCTGCTGATCGTGGACAAGATCGCCGGCATTCCCGAATGCGTCGAGGAAATGCCGTTCAGCTATCTCGACTACTTCAACCGCAACCCGCTGTTCGCCGAGCGCTTCCTCGACTATGAGCCGCTCCTCGAATATGATCGGTATGAAATATACGCCCGGCGGCGCTGACCGCGGATAGAGCGGGGCTCTCTTTACTCCAGAAGGCCATTGATGCCCGCGCCCATTGATGCAGGTCAAAGACGCTGCGCTGGCGCACGCCTATCCTTGAAAAAACCGGAACTGAGAGGGTGGTGGCCGACCGGCGGCGAGAGGAGGGGGCCAGAGGAGGAGACGATGTCGAAACCTGCGGTTTCCGAGCTGATCCTGCACCGCAGCCCGATCGTGATGCGGGACAGTGCGACAGTGCAGGAGGCCTGCAAGATCATGCAGAAGCACCGCATTGGCGCCATCATCGTGGTCGATGAGGAAAAGCGGCCGGTTGGCATCTTCACCGGGCGCGACGCGGTCAACCGCGTGCTGGCGAAAGGGCTGGACGGCAGGCGCACCCTCTTGAGCGCGGTGATGACGGCAAAACCGGACTGCGTGTCGCCCGACTGGGTCACGCTGGACGCGCTGCGCCAGATGCGCGATTGCGGCTACCGCCACCTGCCGGTGGTGAAGGATGGAAAGATCGTTGGCCTGGTCTCGCGGGGCGATTTCCGGCTGATGGATCAGGTCAGATTGGACGAGGAAACCGGCTATTGGGAACGAATCTGAAGCCGGCAACGGAGTGAACGGAATGGCTTTGAAGAAGATCAGCATGGAACTGGCGCGGTCCGCCGAATTTCCGAATGGCAGCGGCGATCACCGCTACGAGATAACCGCGCCGCTGGCGGCGGACGGGCATCTGGACGCCGAGGCCTACAAGCAGCACAAGACCGAATGCCGCATCGTGCGCTTCTGGCCGCAGGAGCCGATCCGCCAGGGGCTGCTGATCCACACCCGCAAGGGCTGGGCCTTCTCCTACGAAAAGGGGGAGGAGGATGACGAGACGCTCTACAAGCTCGACCGTCACCTCTTCAAGCCGGGCGAATACGTCACGGTGACGGAGCCGGACGGCGACGCCCACACCTTCAAGGTCGTGTCGGTCGCCTGAGCTTTCAGCCCTTCACCACGGCGGTGCAGGCGCGGATCGCCTCCTCGATATCGGCGCGGCTGACATCCAGATGGGTGACGGCACGCATCAGGTCCTTGCCCTGCGGACCGATGCGCACACCGTGATCCGCCAGCAGCCGGCGGGCGAATTCCTGTTCGGTGAGGCCGGTGCCGCCAACCGTGAAATACACCATGTTGGTGTCGATCTCGTTCGGGTTGATGCCGATGCCCTTGATGCCGGCCAGCCCCTCGGCCAGCAGCCGGGCATTGGTGTGATCCTCGGCCATGCGCTCGACATGGTTCTCCAGCGCATAGACGCCCGCCGCGGCGATGATGCCGGCCTGCCGCATGGCGCCGCCGAACTGGTGCTTGAAGCGCCAGGCCTGCTCGATGAAGTCCCTCGATCCCGCCAGCACGCCGCCGACCGGGCAGCCCAGCCCCTTGGACAGGTCGATCCAGGCGGAATCGGCGGGGGCGGCGTAGGCTGACGCCGGAATGCCGCTGGCGACCACGGCGTTCAGCAGCCGCGCGCCGTCCAGATGCAGCTTCAGCCCGTGCTTGCGCGCGACCGCCGCCACATCCTCGATCTGCTCCAGCGGCCAGATCGCGCCGCCGCCCAGATTGGCGGTATTCTCGATGCTCACCAGACGCTGGCGCTGGCCGTGCCAGCCCTGCGGCGCGCGGATCACCGCCTCCAGCTCGGCACCGGTGAACATGCCGCGCCTGCCACGGATAGTGCGGCACATGGCGCCGGACAGGGCGGCCGGCCCGCCGGTTTCGTAGTGCAGCGCGTGGGAATTCTCCTCCAGCACGATCTCCTCGCCGTGATCGACCCAGACCCGGTAGGCGATCTCGTTGCACATGGTGCCGGAGGGCAGGAAGATCGCCGCCTCCTTGCCCAGCAACTCGGCGACCATCTCGCACAGCCTGTTCACCGTCGGGTCTTCGCGCGCCTGCTCGTTGCCGACCTCGGCCTCGGCGATTGCCTTGCGCATGCCCGGCGTCGGGCGGGTGACGGTGTCGCTGTACAGGTCGATGCGCGGGGTGGCAGTGACGGAATTTGCGGCCATGGCGGGGTCCGTTCTTCGTTGCGGGCGAGGTGGGCAGTAGAGCATTGCCGGCGCGGCCGGAAAAGGCTTCCCGCGCATGGCAGCCCGTTTCACCGGCGTATCGCTAAAGCCGGCGCGGCAGGCTAGGCTTCCGGCAGGAAACCATAATCCGCGGAAAGCCTGACCGATGACGCAGCCTACCGATCTGGCGCATGCCGACCTCTCCACCCTCTCGCGCGCCCTGTCCGAGGGTGCTGTCACGGCGCGCGCGCTGACGGAGCTGTATCTGGACCGCATTGCGCGCCACAACGCGGCGCTGAACGCGCTGATCCATGTCGATGCCGATGCCGCCCGCGCCGAGGCGGATGCCGCCGATGCGCTGCGCCGCGCCGGTGCGGTGGCCGGGCCGCTGCATGGCATCCCCATCGCGGTGAAGGATCTGTGCGATGTCGCAGGCCAGCCGGGCACGGGCGGATCGCTGGCGCTGAAGGACCGGCGGCCAAAGGAGACAGCAACTGTTGTGAAGCGGCTGCGCGCCGCCGGCATGGTGCTGATCGGCCGGGCGCATATGGTGGAGTTCGCCTGCGGCGGCTGGGGCACAAACCAGTATCTCGGTACGCCGCGCAACCCCTGGGACAGGGTGGTGCACCGCGTGCCCGGCGGTTCCTCCAGCGGTTCCGGCGTCACCGTGGCGGCGGCGCTGGCGCCAGCGGCCATTGGCAGCGACACCAGCGGTTCAATCCGTATCCCCGCCGCCTTGTGCGGATTGACCGGGCTGAAGCCGACGCATGGCCGGGTCAGCAACGCCAACACCATGCCGCTGGCGCATAATCAGGATTCGCTGGGGCCGATGGTCCGCAGCGCGCGGGATGCGGCCCTGATCCACACCGCGATTGCCGGCCCCGATCCGCTGGACCCGGCGACGCTGGGCCTGCCGCCGGCAGCCGATGTGCTGGAGGGGATTGGCCTCGGCGTCGCCGGCATGCGCTTCGGCGTACTGCCCGATGCGCATCTGGATGGCGTGGCTGACGGCGTACTGGCCGCCTACCGCGCGGCGCTGAAGGCGCTGGAGGGGCAGGGGGCGAGCATCCATGAGATTGCACCGCCGGAGCGCTGCGAGGATGTGCAGCCGCGCAGCTTCCTCACCATCATGTCGGAGGGGTACAGCAATTTGCGGCACCTGCTGGAGGATGAGAGCCTACCCATTGGCCAGCACACCAAGCAGCGCATCCTGACCGGCAAGCCGCTGCTGGCCGCCGATTACATCGCCCTGCTGCAGGACCGTATCGACAGTTCCCGGCGCTGGCAGGCCAGTATCGAGGGGATGGATGCGCTGCTGACTCCGACCCTGCCGATCAGCGCCATTCCGGTGGAGGCGGTGGATGAGGGCAGCCTGATCCTCGGGCGCTTCACCCGCATGGTCAGCTATTTCGGCTGGTGTGCGCTGGCGCTGCCGGCGGGGCTGGATGCGGCAGGGCTGCCGGTTTCGCTGCAGATCGTCTGCCGGCCGCATGACGACGCGCTGGCGTTGCGCATCGGCCATGCCTTCCAGGCGGTCACGGACTGGCACCGGCAGACAGCGCCTGGCTGGGAATGATGCCTGTCCTGAGGCCCATCGTCCCTATACCCCTCTGTTTTTGTCTAAAAAGCAAATTATCTGATATAAGTGAGTATGAATGATGCCGGACAGGAACAGGCGCGATGGTGAAGGATGGCAGATCGTCGAAGGATCGTGACACCGCGACGTCGAATCTTTCCATCGCCAGCTTCTCCAGGAAGCTGACGCATCCGCATCATCGCCAGATGTTCGATTATTGGCACGGACGATTCATAGGGACCTTGCCACCGTCCCGGTCCGCGATCGATCCCCTCGATATCCCGACGGCTGTCCTGCCCTGGCTGGTTCTCTACAATGTTCACTGGGTTTCAGACGAGCAGGGTTCGGAGCGGCCGCGCTTTGAGTTCCGACTCGTCGGCACCGGCGTCGTCCAGCGGTATAATCGCGATTCGACCGGGAAATATTTCGAGGATGTCTATGACAACGCGACCTTCCCCAGAATGATGGCCGCCTTCTCCGAGGTCGCGCTGAACTGCCGGCCGGCCTATGCCCAGCTGCAGATGCCAATTCCGGGCCGCGACTTCATTCCCTATGAACGCCTTCTGCTTCCGCTTGCCGGAGAGGATGGGCGGGTCGAGGCGATAATCGCCGTCATGGGCTTCAAGCCCAACTGATTCCCGCATGGCCCCATGCCATTGCGCCGCATGGACCCTATTCAAAAATTGCGGCATACACCCCTTGCTAAACAGGGGTGTCTTTATTTAAGAGTAAGTCTTAACAATTTGTTCGTGTACGTACAATTATCAGCAAGGAAGGCGGACGGACCGGATGAGCAATCTGATGAAGGCGACCGTGACCAGCGTGCATCACTGGACCGACACGCTGTTCAGCTTCACCGCGACGCGCGATCCGTCCTTCCGCTTCCTGAATGGCCAGTTCGCCATGATCGGGCTGGAACTGAACGGCAAGCCGCTGCTGCGGGCCTACAGCATGGTCAGCGCCAATTACGAGGAGCAGCTGGAATTCCTCAGCATCAAGGTGCCGGATGGCGCGCTTACCTCGCGGCTGAAGGATATCCAGCCCGGCGACACGGTGCTTGTCGGCCGCAAGGCGACCGGCACGTTGCTGCAGGACAATCTGCTGCCGGGCAAGCGTCTCTATCTGCTGGGCACCGGGACCGGCCTGGCACCGTTCATGAGCATCATCAAGGACCCGGAGGCCTATGAGCGCTTCGAGAAGGTGGTGCTGGTCCATGGCTGCCGCGAAGTGGCGGAGCTTGCCTACAAGGACGTGATTGCCGACCTGCCGAACAACGAGTTCTTCGGCGAGATGGTGCGGGGCAAGCTGCTTTACTACCCGACCGTCACCCGCGAGGCGTTCCGCAACACCGGACGCATCAGCACTTTGGTCGAGACCGGCAAGCTGTTCAGCGATCTGGGCCTGCCGCCGCTGGACAAGGAGCATGACCGCGTGATGCTGTGCGGCAGCCCCGCCATGCTGGCCGATCTGCGCGTGATCCTGGAAGGCAAGGGCTTCGTCGAGGGCAGCCAGTCGGAACCGGGCCACTATGTCGTCGAGAAGGCCTTCGTCGAACAATAGGCTGGCGTCGAGCAATAAACAGGCTGCCGTGCGGTCGCCACAATGACGCGATAGCGTTGATGAACCCTCGCGTGATAGGCATGCGCGAGGGTTCGGTTTTTTCCATGGAGAAGTGATCTTGTCCTCCGCTCTTTTCGTCCGCCGCCTCGCCGTTCTGTCGGCAGCATTTGCGGCGTTCCTGTCTGTTCCGGCTTTTGCCCAGACTTCCCCGGCCCCCGGGACCGCTCCGGGACTGGCGCCCGGCCAGCAGCAGGCGCCGAAGCAGACCCGCGAACAGGTGCAGGACTGGGTGGTCCGCTGCCTGGAGCCACAGGCCGGCCAGCCGAAGCGCTGCGAGATGGTCCAGGTTCTGTCCGACCGCAATACCAAGCGCGAGGTGCTGGTGATGGTCGTCGGCTATACCGGGGAGAAAGCGCCGCAGGCGGTACTCGTGCTGCCGCTGGGCGTGCTGCTGCCTGCCGGCATCTCGCTGAAGATCGATCAGGGCGCGCCCAAGACGATCCCCTACCGGCATTGCGAGCCGCAGGGCTGCATCGCCCCCTGGCAGATGACCGAGGTCGATCTGGCCGCCCTGCGCGCCGGCACGACACTGACAGTCTCAGTGAATGACGGCGGCGGCAAGGCGGTCGATCTGCCGGTTTCGCTGAAGGGCTTCACGGCTGCACTCGGCAAGCTGCGCTAGGCTGCTCGGCGCCTATCTTTTGAAATTCAAATATAAAACAAGGACTGGCCGGGACCGACCGAGAGAATACGTGAATACGCGCTTATATATTTGTTAATATCTAAGCGTTAGAAAGAATGCGTACTCTCTCGGTTAGGACTCGATGCGCCCGTCACATTTCCTGGACCGTCTGTCGCTGCCAACGCAGCTTGGTATCGCCATCGGGCTGCTGATGGCGGCACTTGTGTTTTTGTCCACTCTCGCCATCGATTCCTATACCACGCGTCGCCTGCAGGACCGGATCGGCACTGATCTCGCCGTGCGCGCCACGATCATGCAGAAGGCGCTCGACAATGGCATGTACGAGCGTTTCCGCGATGTCGTGAACCTGTCCAACATGCATTTCATCCTGAATCTGGAGCAGGCATCGGACCGGCAGCTTGCTGCCCTGCTCGACCGGATGAAGAAGACCTATCCGCTGTACAGCTGGATCGGCATCGTGAAGCCCGATGGCACGGTCCGGGCATCGACCGGCGATATGCTGGTGGGTGTGAATGTCAGCGCCAGGGACTGGTTCAAGGGCGCCCTGAACGGCCCCTTCGTCGGCGATGTGCATGATGCGATGCTGCTGGCCAAGCTGCTGGGCGCAAGCGATCTGGAGCCGTTGCGCTTCATCGATGTCGCGGCGCCGATCCTCACACGCGATGGCAAGGTTGCCGGCGTGCTTGGCGCACACCTGTCGGCGGAGTGGCTGCGGGAGGTGCGCAACAGCACGCAGTCGAATGACGATCTGGCCGAGCAGCGCTCTTTCATGATCCTCGATCAGAACGGCAAGGTGCTGGTCGGCGGACCGTTCGGGCAGGATTATTCCGAACTCGCATCCTTCCGGCAGGCGCGGGCGGGAAAGAACGGCTTCGTGCGCGAGACGGTGAATGGCCATGACAGCATCATCGGCTACCGTGCCACCGAAGGGTACAAGGACTATGAGGGGCTGGGCTGGGTCGTGCTGTCTTTCCAGCCGGCGGAGAGGGCGCTGGCGCCGGTTGTCCGGCTGCAATATGTGATCATACTGGTCGGCCTGCTGCTGGCGAGCCTGGCGACCATTCTGGGATGGCTGACGGCGCGCCGCCTCGCTTCGCCGCTGAATACGCTGCGCGCCACGGCGGAGGCGCTGGGCCGCGACCCGCACGAGGCCAATCTGCCTCGGCTGTTCGGCAGCAGCGAGATGATTGCACTGTCGCAATCGCTGCGCGCCCTGGTACGCCGCCTGCAGCGGGCCGAGGGTGCTGTCGAGCAGATGGAAAGCCAGGTCGAAAGCCGCGTCGCCGAGAAGACCTCGGAATTGCAGGCCGTCAATGAAAGCCTGATCGAGCTGGCGGAACGCGATGCGCTGACCGGGCTGCTGAACCGCCGCGGCCTGGAGGCGCGCGGGCGACACTTGATGACCCGCATGCGGGAAACCGGCGGCGAGCTGTCGGTTATGCTGCTCGATATCGATCACTTCAAGGCAGTGAACGATCTGCATGGGCATCCGATTGGCGATAAGGTTCTTCAGGCCATTGCCTGGCAATGCCTGGCGGTGGCGCGCGGCGAGGATGTGATCTGCCGGCTGGGCGGCGAGGAGATCGCCATCCTGTCGGCCAGCCCGCTGGGCGGCGCGCTGAAACTGGCGGAACGGTTGCGCAAGCGCATCGAGAGCAACCCGGTGTCGGTCGAATCGGTTCTGGTCAGCATCACGGTCAGCATCGGCGTTGCAGCCGTCAACCAGTCCGATCCAGACATGATGGCGGGCATCGCCCGGGCCGACGAGGCGCTTTACATGGCCAAGCGCAGCGGTCGAAACCGGTGCGTGCTTTATCAGGACGCCAGTGCTGAGCGGCGTTTCGCCGGCTGACCCTTCCCAAGGTTCCGTTTTTGTTCCAAACTCCCTGAGTCGGATTGGCGATGGGAAAGCGAAAATGGCTGTCTGGAAGGATATGGGCCGGCTGACACCGGCGGAGGCGCGGCGTGTCGCCTTGGCGGCGCAGGGTTTTGGCGGGCGCCAACCGGCTGCCGTGGCGGTGCGGCATCTGCGCGGCGCGTTCGAGCGAATCGGCCTGCTACAGATGGATTCGGTGAATGTGCTGGTGCGCTCACACTATCTGCCGATCTTCTCCCGCCTCGGCCATTACGAACACGATCTGCTGGACCGCCATGCCTATCGCGGCAAGCGACGCGGGTTGTTCGAATATTGGGGCCATGAGGCCTCCCTCCTGCCGTTGGAACTGCAGCCGCTGATGCGCTGGCGCATGGCGCGGGCCGAGCGTGGGGAAGGGCTGTACAAGAGCCTCGCGCGGTTTGGCCGGGAGCGGCAGCCCTATCTGAAGGAGGTGCTGGCGGAGCTGCGCGACCGTGGGCCGCTGGGCGCCTCGGAACTCAGCATGGCCGGCGAATCGCGCGGCGCCTGGTGGGGCTGGAGCGACGGCAAGATCGCCATGGAATGGCTGTTCTGGGCCGGCATCGTCACCACTGCCACGCGGCGCAATTTCGAGCGCGTCTATGACCTGACGGAGCGCGTGCTGCCGCCCGCCATCGTCGAAACCCCGACACCGTCGGAGGGTGATGCCCAGCGCGAACTCATGCGGCTGTCGGCGCAGGCGATGGGTGTGGCGACGGAGCGTGACCTGCGCGACTATTTCCGTCTCGACGTCGCCGATGCCAGGGCGCGGCTGGCAGAGCTGGTGGAGGCGGGCGAGCTGCTGCCGGTCACCGTCTCTGGCTGGAAACACCAGGCCTATCTGCACCGGGAGGCGCGGCTACCGGGCCGGGTGAAGGCGCAGGCGCTGCTCTCACCCTTCGATTCGCTGGTGTGGGAGCGCGACCGCACGGAACGTCTCTTCGGCTTCCGCTACCGGCTGGAATTCTATACGCCGCAGGAAAAGCGCCAGTATGGCTACTACGTGCTGCCCTTCCTGCTGGGTGACCGGCTGGTGGCGCGGGTGGATGCCAAGGCGGACCGCGCGGCGCATACATTGCGCGTCCATGCCGCCCATGCCGAGGCCGGGCAGGACCATCGGCGGATCGCCGGCCCGCTGGCCGAAGAACTGCACCGAATGGCGCGCTGGCTGGGGCTGGAACGGGTGGAGGCCGGCGCGGACGGTGATCTGGCTGGCCCGTTGCGCCACGCAATCAACGCCCGGCGCGATGCTCCAGCCGGCTCAGCAACCTGACGCAGGGCCACAGCAGCGCCAGATAGATCGCCGCCGCCAGCACCAGGCTGGACGGGTTGTAGGTGACGGAGCGTGCCATGTCGGCGGCGTAGAGCAGTTCCGGCAGGGCCACCACGCTGGCGATGGAGGTCAGCTTCACCACCTCGACCGTGTTGGAGACGAGGTCCGGCAGCACGTTGCGCACGGCCTGCGGGATGATGACGTAGGTGAGTGTCTGCGGCAGCGTCAGGCCGCTGCTGCGCGCCGCTTCCCACTGGCCCTTGCCGATGCTTTCGATTCCGGCGCGGTAGATCTCGCCGTAATAGGCGCCGGTGTTCAGGAAGAAGGCCAGGCACACCGCCAGGAAGGGCGAGGGGCGCACCCCCACGAAGGGCAGGCCGGCATAGATGAAGATCAGCAGCACCAGCGGCGGCACGGCGCGGAAGAAATCGACCAGCGCGAAGGCCGCCCAGCGCACCGGCCGGTAGCGGCTGCGGCAGACCAGCGCGATCACGAGGCCGCCGACAAGGCCCAGCGGGATCACCGCGAGGCACAGCAGCAGCGTCATACCCAGCCCGCGCAGCAGCAGCGGCAGCACCTGGCGCATGATGTTGATGTTGAAGAACTGGTCGAGCAGCAGGTCCATGCGTGGCTCCTACGCCCGGTCCCAGGCGAAGCGGGTTTCCAGCCAGCGCCCCAGGATCACCACCGGCACGAACAGCGCGACATAGGCGAGCGAGCCCAGCAGCAGCGGCGTCGCATTGCCGGAAAAGCTCTGCGCGGTCTGCGCCTGCATCAGGATTTCCGGCACGCCGATGACCGCCCCCAGCGCCGTGTTCTTGGTGATGGCGATGGTGCGGTTGGTCAGCGGCGGCACGGTCAGGCGCACCGCCTGCGGCAGGATGATATAGGCCAGCGTCTGGGCGAGCGTCAGGCCGGTCGAGCGCGCGGCTTCCCACTGCCCTTTGCGGATCGAGGCGATGCCGGCCCAGAAGATTTCCTCGGAAAATGCCGCCAGCACCAGCGAGAGCACCAGCCACAGCACGGCGAAGCTGGACAGGTTGATGCCGACATTGGGCAGCCCGAAATAGACGATCAGGATGACGACCAGCGGCGGCAGCGCGCGGAAGATATCGACGAAGCCGACGATCAGCCAGTTCAGCGGCCTGATGTGGAAGCTGCGGATCGCCGCCAGCAGCAGACCCGCCAGGATGCCGGTGACGACCACCGCGGCGGCGGCCTGCACGGTCACTACCATGCCCCAGAGGATATCCGGCAGGTATCTGTCGATGACCTTCTGGTTGAAGAAGGCGTCGAGGAAAATATCCAGCCCGCTCATGGCGTTACGCCTGGAAGTTCGCGAGAAAGGCGCGGGTGCGCTCGTGCCCGGGCGACCCGAATATCCGGGCCGGCGGACCCTGCTCGACGATCACCCCGCCATCCATGAACACCACGCGGTCGGCGGCGTCGCGGGCGAAGCGCATCTCGTGGCTGACCACCATCATGGTCATGCCGGCGTCGCGCAGTTCATGCATCACCTGCAGCACGCTGCCGACCAGTTCCGGGTCCAGCGCGGAGGTCGGCTCGTCGAACAGCATGATCTTCGGCTCCAGCGCCATCGCGCGGGCAATCGCCGCGCGCTGCTGCTGCCCGCCGGACAGCTGGGCGGGGTAGGAGTCCAGCTTGTCGGCCAGCCCGACGCGCGCCAGCGCTGCCTCGGCGATCTCGCGTGCCTCAGCCTTGCTTTTCTTCAGCACCTTGCGCAGCGCCAGCATGACATTCGCCAGCACGCTCATATGCGGGTAGAGGTTGAAGGACTGGAACACCATGCCGATACGCTGGCGCATGCGGTTGATGTCGGTCCGCGGGTCCAGCAGCTCCACGCCATCGACGCGGATCGAGCCCTCATCCGGCACTTCCAGCAGGTTGCAGCAGCGCAGCAGCGTGCTCTTGCCGGAGCCGGACGGGCCGATGACGAACACCAGCTCCTGCGGCGCCACGGCAAGGTCGATGCCCTTCAGCACTTCAAGGTCGGCGTAATTCTTCCGCAGGCCGGCAATATCCAGCATGGCGGCGGGGTTGGACAAGTGGGGACTCCTAACTCAACAGAAATGTCATTGCCGGGCTTGACCCAGCAATCCAGCCTTCACCGGCCTGGACGGTTGTGCACCGCCTCAGGCAAGGCGCCGCCCCTGGATGCCCGGGTCAGGCCCGGGCATGACAGGAAGGGGTCGTAAACGATCAGCCGCAGGACGGCGTGTGTTCGGTCGGGTCGTAGCCGGTCATGCCCGGCACGCCATAGCCCGGATAGACCGTGACCGCCGCAGAGCCGGCCGCCGGCTTGGTGCCGAACCACTTTTCGTGCATCGCGGCCATGGTGCCGTCCAGCTTCATGCACTCGATGGCGTTTTCCACCAGCTTGCGCATCTCCGCATTGTCCTTGCGGATCGGCGCGGCCCAGACGAGGCCGGTGGAATGCAGGTAGGACAGCTTGATCTGCGGGTTCTTCTTCACCGCCCACGCAGCGACCGTGTTGCCGGCGACGTTGGCGTAGGCGCGGCCGGAAATCACGGCCTGGATCGCATCGGTGTTGGTGCCGAAGGTTTCCACCTTCCAGCCGATCTTGTCGGCGAGGCCGCGCACCCAGCTGTCATAGGCGGAGCCGCGATTGACCGCGATCACCTTGTCCTTCAGCTCGGCCAGATCCTTGATGTCCGGCGTGCCGGCCTTGGTGACGAACTGGTAGTCGGTGTTCAGGTAGCCTTCGGTGAACAGCAGGTTCTCCGCGCGCTCCTTGGTCACCGTGGTCGGGGCGGCGATGAAATCATAGGTGCCGGCCTGCAGGCCCGGCAGCAGGCCGGAAAACTGGGTGGCCTCGATGGTCACGCCGCGTCCGGTGCGCTTGCCGATCTCGTTGGCGAGGTCGATATTGAAGCCCTCGACGCCGCCGCTCAGATTCGGCATGGCGTGCGGTGCGAAGGTGCCGTCCACGCCGGTCTTCAGCGGCGCCGCCTGCACAGCGGCAGCGGCGAGCAGCAGGGCGCAGGTCGCGCCGGCCAGTAGTTTCATGTCGCAATCTCCCAGATTTGCCTGAATAAGGGTGCCCACGCGAACGGGGCGGCGTTCACCTGTCAGCAATCGCCGTGCCATGCACGGCAGGCCAGCCCGACGCTGGCATTCTGTGCGCTCATCTGGGGCTATTCGCCCAGCGTAGGAGCATTTCCGCCCGCTGTCCTGACCAATTCTTGCGCAGATGGCCAAAAAGTTGACAGCACCGCTTACCAGTCCATTTCACTCCGCAACGGTTAAAACGATGGAGCGGAGGCCATGAAAAGGATGCGCAAGTCTGTTGGTGCCTTTCTGGCGGTGCTGATGGTGACAGCGATGACGAATGTTCCCCAGGCGGCAGCGGAGCCGGTTGGTGTGACGCTGGGCACCTCGACCCAGGGCGGTGGATTCAGCCTGTATGGCAATGCACTGGCCGAGGCGATCAATGCGGCCGATCCGGGTCTGAAGGTCGAACCGCGTTCGACCCGCGGGACGGGTGAGAATCTGCCGCTGCTGGAAAAGGGCGAACTGGATATCGCGCTGGTACAGGGTACCTCCGC
Organism: Oceanibaculum sp.; assembly: GCF_022449305.1. Classification (NCBI taxonomy): domain Bacteria; kingdom Pseudomonadati; phylum Pseudomonadota; class Alphaproteobacteria; order Rhodospirillales; family Oceanibaculaceae; genus Oceanibaculum; species Oceanibaculum sp. The sequence continues at coordinate 19,227 of NZ_JAKUSO010000057.1, forward strand.
CTATGAGGCGCTGGCGGGGATCGGCCAGCCGAAGTCGGAGCTGAAAATCCTGACGGCGATGTATTCCAGCCCCGGCATGTTCGCCGTGCGTGGCGATGTGGAGGCGACGACCATCGAGGATCTGAAGGGCAGGACGGTGGTGTTCGGCACCGAGGCATCCGGCCTTGTCGTCATGGCGAATTATGTACTGGACGGGCTGGGCCTCGACATGCGGCGCGATTTCGACGCGGTCTTCGTGAAGCGCGCCTCGGAGTCCCCGCCCAAGGTGATCGGGGGCGAGGCGGTGGCGTTGTGGGGCGCCGGCGTCGGCTGGCCGGGCTTCGTGAAGGTGTCGGAAGGGCCGGCGGGCGCGCGGTTCATCGGCCTGACGCCGGAACAGGTGGCAAAGGTTCGTGCGAAGCACAGCTTCCTGAAGCCGATGCAGTTGCCTGCCGGCAGCTATGCCGGCCAGGCGGAAGCGGTGCAGACCGTGGGCTCGTGGAATTTCGTGCTGACCCGCACCGACCTGCCGGAGGATGTGGCCTACCGGCTGATCGCAGCCATCGACAAGGCCGGCCCGGCCCTGACGGCGAAGCTCGATCAGGCGGCGGAGACGACGCCGGCCAACACGGCGGAAGGCGCGCCGGACAAGGCGATGATCCATCCGGGCGTGGTCCGTTACCTGACGGAGAAGGGGCTGCTGTAAGGCACTTTTAGCAATCGCTTTTTGCGATTGGTTTGACCAAAACAATCAATTTTCCGGACCACGAAGCACCGGATATTCTGATCGCTGAATGTTATGCGACCCCACACCGTACTGGGGGGCCATAAATCAGGAATCGTTATCGGGCTTCGCGGGCCGTTTGGGTTTGTCGCCAATGGGCGGCCTGCGGGATGGACCGGGAACCTTCGGGTTCCCGGTCTTTTCTTGTGCTCGCTGGCCCTTGTCCTGTCATGAAAAATTCATCGACCGCTTCATTGCGCGGCGCCGGGCGCTGCGACACTATCCGCCGCTGATCCGCACGGGGCATCTGGGAAGGGCAGGCTGTCCATGGCGTTGACTCTTGCCAGCATTCTGGCTGGCCTGGGGCTGTTCTTTGTCGGCAAGGATCTGCTGACCTCCAACCTGCGCAACATGGTCGGGCGCAGCGTGCAGCTGATCCTGTCGCGCGTCGCCGCCTATCCCCTGCTGGGCCTGTCCTGGGGCGCGGTGCTGGGCGCGATGATCCAGAGCACCGCCATCGTCACCTTCATCCTGGTCGGGCTGCTGACGGCGCGCATGATCGAGCCGCGCCGCGCCCTGCCGATCCTGATGGGCGGCAATATCGGCAGCGCACTCATCCTGCTGCTGGTCACGCTGGATATCCGCATCGTCGTCATGCTGGCGCTGGGGCTGACCGGAATCCTGCTGACGCAGGGCCGGCTGCAGCACTGGAAGGCGGCGCTGAGTGCCATCTTCGGCCTGTGCCTGCTCTATTACGGGCTGGTGCTGCTAAAGTCCGGTACGGTGCCGCTCGCCCAGTCCGACGATGTGATGGCGCTGATGGCAACCCTCAATGGCTCGCTGTCGGCGGCCTTCCTGATCGGGGCTGCCCTGTCGGCGGCCTGCCAGTCCTCCATCACCGTGGCGCTGCTGGGTATCGGCTTTCTGGGTAGCGGACTGTTCAGTTTCGAGCAGGCGATGCTGGTGATCTATGGCACCAACCTGGGCAGCGGCATCGTCACCTATCTGCTGGCCGGCGGGGTGCAGGGGACGGCGCGGCGCATGGCGCTGTTCCAGCTTGGCTTCAACCTGACCGGCTGCGTCCTGCTACTGGCGCTGTTCGTTGCCGAGCATGTTTTCGGCGTGCCGCTGGTCATGGCGCTGCTGCGGGCAGTCTCCTCCGATGTGCCGCAGCAGCTGGCGCTCAGCTACCTCGTCTTCAACAGTGTGACGGCGCTGTTCCTGTTCCCGCTGATCGGCCTCGTGGAGCAGCTGCTGGCCCGTCGCTGCCCGCCCTCGCCGCAGGAGAGCGACAGCCAGCTCGCCTATCTCAGCCCGGAGACGGCCCGCGATTCCGCGACCGCGATCCTGCTGACAGAGAAGGAGCAGCTGCGCCTGCTGGAGCGGCTGCCGCGCTATGCGGAGTTGTTGCGGCAGGCCGATACGCCGGCCCGCAAGGCACGGCTGGAGGCGCTGCACAAGGCGTTCGTCTCGGTGCATGGCCAGACGAAGCCCTATATTGCCGGGCTGGCGGAGGGCGATTTGACGGCGGACAGTCATGAGCGGGTCTATCGCATCGTGGACCGGCATGACCGGCTGGGCTCGATAGAAGCGGTGCTGTACGACTTTGCCGCGGCTGCGCCGCTGCTGCAAGGCAGCACGGCGCTGGCGGCGATCCGCGAGGCGCTGACCGAGGGGCTGGATGCCCTGCTGCTGTCCTATGTCGAGGCGATGGCCGGAGACGATCCCGACGATATGGCGCTGATCGAACGGATCACCGGCGACCGGGGCGAACTGATGGAAGGGGTGCGGCGCAGCTTCTTCAACGATGCCGCGCTGGAGCTCGACCGCGACGAGAAGATGGGGCTGCTGCAGCTGACCGGCCTGTTCGAACGACTGGTCTGGCTGCTGCGCGAAATGGCGCTGAAGGCGCCGTTCGAGGCCGGGACGCGCCCGGCGCTCGAAGCGGCATAGCAGGCTTACGCGCCGCCTTTATTCGCCGCCGGTATCGGCGACGAGGCCGGCCTTCTCGATGGCGTGGACGGCGCACAGCTCGTCATTCTCCGACACGTCGCCGGTGACGCCGACCGCGCCCAGGATGCGGCCATCCTTGTTCTTCACGATCACGCCACCGGGCAGCGGCACGAAATTGCCTTCCGACATGGCGGTCAGCGAGTTGAACAGCGCCGGCATCTTGGCGGCGCGGCGCGCCAACTCCCGCCCGCCGAAGCCGAAGCCCAGCGTCGCCGCCGCCTTGCCCATGGCGACCTGCGGGCGCAGCAGGCTGCAGCCATCCTCGCGCTTCAGCACCTTCAGCTGGCCGCCGGCGTCCAGCACGGCCACGGTCAGCGGGGCGAACTTCATCTCGCGGCCCTTGCGCAGGGTCTCGTCGGCGATCAGTGAGGCGGTTTCCAGGGTCATATCCAGCATGCGTTTCTCCACTGTCCTTATTGGCCGCCTGAGGAGGGCGGCGCGATTGATCGAACAGGCGTTATAGGATGCGGAGATCGGCGGGAACAGAGGATTCGCGCAATTGGTACTACCAGGCATTCGCCGCCAGCACATCGCAGGGTGGTTCGTTCAGCAGCCGCTGCGCCGTGCTGCCCAGCCCGGCCCGCAGCGACGCGGGACGACCGCGCATGCCGACGCCCAGAAGGTCAGCCTGCCTCTCGCGGGCGATGCCGGACAGCACGCTGTGCGGTTCGCCGGTGCGGACGACCAGTTCCATCCGGCTGGCCGTCGCCTGCTGCTGATCCGGGGGCAGCAGCTTGCCCAGCGTGTCGGCCATGAATTCGGATAAGGCCGCCTGCGCGGCCTGGCCCGCCGCCTCCGTCGCCGCACCTTGCAGGGCGTGCACGCAGACAAGCTCGGCCTGTGGGGCGAGCCTCAGGACCATCGACACGGCAAAGCGCGCATAGATCGACATATCGATTCCCAGCACGGCCTTGCGGTATGCCGCCGGTCTATTGTCCGCGACGACCAGCAGGGAGCAATTGCCGTCGCGGGCCAGTCCTTCCGCCGTGCTGCCCACCAGCAGATCGTGCCCGCCCCTGGGTTCATGCCGGCCAAGGACGACCAGTTCGCTGCGGTGCATATGGGCCAGCCGGCCCAGCTCCCATTGCGGGGTGCCGGTTGTCACCTTGACAGCGATATCCTCGCGCTCCTCCGGCGGCAGTTCCTGCAGCTGCCCGTCGATGGCCTTGTAGGCCGTCCTGGAGCGGCGCTCGACATCGAGCGAGGATGTCGGCCGGTCGATGATATGCGCGATGACCAGCGCGCAGGCATGCTCCCGCTTCAGCGCCAGCGCCCGCTGCACGGCTGCACCGGCGCGGGGAGACAGATCAGTGGCGGTCAGGATGGTGCCGATCATCGGGC
>NZ_JAKUSO010000058.1:0-23064 GCF_022449305.1 Oceanibaculum sp.
GTGCCCGCAGGGCGCCGTGCGGTCCGGCATGTTCGAGCTGGTGCGCGGCCTGGGCCTCTACAACAATCTGCTGAGCCTGGTGCTGTCCTACCTGATCTTCACCCTGCCATTCACGGTCTGGGTGCTGACCACCTTCATGCGCGATCTGCCGGGCGAGATCGAGGAAGCGGCGATCCTGGAGGGCGCCACGCCCTTCGTGCTGGTCACCCGCATCTTCCTACCGCTGCTGTGGCCGGCGATGGTGACCACCGGCCTCCTGGCCTTCATCGTGGCCTGGAACGAGTTCCTGTTCGCGCTGACCTTCACACTGACCAATACGCAGCGCACGGTGCCGGTCGCCATCGCGCTGATCACTGGCGGCAGCGAGCATGAGCTGCCCTGGGGCAACATCATGGCGGCCTCCGTCACCGTCACCGTGCCGCTGATCCTGCTGGTGCTGGTTTTCCAGCGCCGTCTGGTGGCCGGGCTGACGGCCGGCGCGGTCAAGGGATAGGGAAACATGGCCTCCGTCAGACTGGGAAAGCTCCGCAAATCCTTCGGCAGGACCGAGGTGATCCGCGATATCGACCTGGAGATCGCGGATGGCGAGTTCGTCGTCTTCGTGGGCCCGTCAGGCTGCGGCAAGTCCACGCTGCTGCGACTGATCGCCGGGCTGGAGGATGCGACCGGCGGAGACATCTGGATCGGCGAGGACAAGGTGACCGCGACGGAGCCGGCGAAGCGCGGCGTATCCATGGTGTTCCAGTCCTATGCGCTCTACCCGCATATGACCGTCCGCAAGAACATCGCCTTCGGCCTCAGCCTGTCGGGTGCCGCGAAGGAGACGGTGAACGAACGGGTCGGCCGTGTCGCCGGCATGCTGCAGATCGGCGAGTTGCTGGACCGCCGGCCGCGTGAGCTGTCGGGTGGGCAGCGCCAGCGCGTGGCCATTGCCCGCGCCATTGTGCGGGAGCCGCGCGTCTTCCTGTTCGACGAGCCGCTGTCTAACCTCGATGCCGCCTTGCGCGTGCAGACCCGTGTCGAGATTGCGAAGATCCATCAGGATCTGGGCGCCACCATAATCTATGTGACGCACGATCAGGTGGAGGCGATGACGCTGGCCGACCGCATGGTGGTGCTGAATGGCGGCCGGGTGGAACAGGCGGGGAAGCCGGCGGACCTCTACCACAAGCCGGATAATCTGTTCGTCGCACGCTTCCTAGGCTCCCCGCCGATGAACCTGCTGCCGGTGAAAGTCGGTGCGGCTGGGCTCGATCTGCCGGGCCTGCGCAAGGCGGAGACTCTTGGGGTGCGCTCGGAAGACATTGCCCTCAGCGCCGATGGGCCGCTGGAAGCGACAGTGACGCTGGTGGAGGAACTGGGCGAGACACGGCTGGTGCATGCCACGCTGGACGATGGCGGGAAGGGCGATTCGGTGGGCCTCGCCTTCCGCCATCGCGAGGACCCGCCGCCAAAGCGGGGCGACAAGGCCAGGCTGGCGCTCGATCCGGCGCGCTGCCACCTGTTCGACAAGGACGGGAGGCGGCTTTAGCCGATCTTCTCGGCAATCGCCCGGAACACATCCTCGAACATTTCCGGCGTCAGCCGTCCGGTGTTCGTGTTGTAGCGCGAGCAATGGTAGGAATCCGCCAGCAGCACGCCGCCGGGCATCTCGTGCAGCGCGCCGTGGCCGAAGGGATAGAGCACCTTGCGCACGCCATAGGCGGACAGCACGGAGGTATGCGCGATCGACCCCAGCGCCAGGATGATGCGCAGGGCAGGCAGGGCGGCCAGTTCCGACTTCAGATAGGGCCGGCAGGCATTGATTTCCGTCGGAGTCGGCTTGTTCTGCGGCGGCACGCATTTGACCGCATTGGTGATGCGGCAGCCCGTAAGATGCAGCCCGTCGGCGGGATCGCGGCCATATTCGCCCTGCGCCCAGCCGAATTTCACCAGCGTGGGATAGAGCAGGTCGCCGGCATAGTCGCCGGTGAAGGGACGGCCAGTGCGGTTCGCCCCCTTTAACCCGGGGGCCAGCCCGACGATCAGCAGTTTCGCAGAGGCATCGCCGAAGGGCGGGACGGGGGCGTTGAAGAAGCCCTCATGCTTCTGGCGGTTCTCCGCCCGGAACGCGGCCAGCCTGGGGCAGATCTGGCAATCGCGTTCGGGCTGCAGGGCGCCCGGTATCACCGCCGGCCGCCGGTACGGTCCTGGAAGATCACCTCGGCCTCGTCCTCGCCATCCTCATCATCGAAATCGTCCGGCCCGGCGAAGCGCTCCTGGCGGTCGTCGCGGCGCGGACCCTGATGCTGGCGGGCGATCTCGCCCTCGATATCCATCAGCTCGATGAAGCTGTCGGCCTGACGGCGCAGCTCGTCGGCGACCATCGGCGGGCTGGAGCGAACGGTGCTGACCACGGAGACCCGCACGCCCTTGCGCTGCACCGCCTCGACCAGCCGGCGGAAATCGCCATCGCCGGAAAACAGGACGATGTGGTCGACATGCTCGGCCATTTCCATCACGTCTATGGCCAGCTCGATATCCATGTTGCCCTTCACCTTGCGGCGGCCGCTGGAATCGGTGAACTCCTTCGTCGGCTTGGTGACCATGGTGTAGCCATTGTAATCCAGCCAGTCGATCAGCGGGCGGATTGGCGAATATTCGGCATCTTCCACCAGCGCCGTGTAGTAAAAGGCGCGAAGCAGACGACCCTTCTGCGAGAAATATCCGAGGAGCTTCTTGTAATCGATGTCGAATCCGAGCGCACGGGCGGCAGCGTAGAGATTCGACCCATCTATGAAGAGGGCGGTCTTTTCTTCTCTGTAAGAGATCATGTCCTGGCTTTCTTGAATATGAGCTTGGTCAAAAGAATTGAAGGTTAAATGCTTGGCTTTAACTTTTTTCTTTTCCCACAAAAATACTGATTTCCCATTTATCTAAGGTGCATAATTGGCTATGGCAAGGGCCGATGTCGGCTTTTGTCATGATGTCGGCAAAGCCGGGAACGGAGGACGGGGCGCAATGATCCTGATGGCGATAGGGTCCAACCTGCCGGGCGCAGGGTTCGATACACCGCGCGCGGTCTGCCTTGCCGCCCTGGAGGTGCTGGAGCGTGATCCCGACATCCGGGTTGTCGCGCGGTCCCGGCTGTTCGAAAGCGCACCGGTGCCGCTGTCGGATCAGCCCTGGTATGCGAATGGCGCCGTGCTTGTGGAAACCGCACTGCCGCCAGCCGTGCTGCTGGCAAGGCTGCATGAGATCGAAGCGCAGTTCGGGCGCGTACGGCAGGTCCGCAACGAGGCCCGGGTGCTGGATCTCGATCTGCTGGCCTATCATGATGTGCAGAATGACAGGGCGGAGGTGCCGCCGCTTCTGCCGCATCCACGCCTGCGGGAGCGAGCTTTCGTGCTACGGCCGCTGCTGGATATCGCGCGGGGCTGGTGCCATCCCGGCGATAGCAGGGACATTCCCGCGCTGCTGGCGGCCCTGCCGCCGGGGCAGGCGCTTCACCCGATCCGCTAGGCGAGCATTTTTCAAGCTTTCCTTGTGTTGCGGTGCGGCAGCCGCTATATCTTTCCGTTCGTGACGAATTCCTACTTTCCGGAGAGTTGAATGGCCCGCGTTACGGTCGAAGATTGCGTTGAGCGGATTCCCAACCGGTTCGAGCTGGTGATGATGGCCAGCCATCGTGCGCGGCAGATTGCGTCCGGCGGATCGCTGACCATCGAACGGGACAATGACAAGAACCCCGTCGTAGCCCTGCGGGAGATCGCCGACGAGACCATCGAGCTTGAGGTGCTGAGCGAGGCGCTGGTGAAGCGCGAACAGCACACCCAGGAGCCGGATGAGCTGGTCGAGGACGATACGCTGGAGCTGATGGCGAGCGAGTCCGGTATTCTTGGCCCGCAGGGTGCCGATGACCGGCCGCGCGCCGCCGCCGAGGACGATGATTCTGAGGGTGAGGCTGAAGAAGCCGGCGCGCAGTTTGAGGATATCGACGACGATATGCTGCGCGACGAGCGCTGATTTTCTTATGCAAAGCCGGCCCTCCCTGCGCCATCGACATGGCAGGGAGGCCGGCTTTTCTTATATATTATGTATGAAAAGGTCTTCTCGTAACCGGCTGGACGGCGCGCCATGATGCGTCAATACGAATTGGTCGAGCGTGTTCGCTCCTACGATCCGCGTGCGGATGAGGCGAAGCTCGATCGCGCCTACGTCTATGCCATGAAGATGCACGGTTCGCAGAAGCGGGCCTCGGGCGACCCTTATTTCTCGCATCCAATCGAAGTCGCCGGCATCCTGACCGACCTGAAGCTGGATGGCGATTCCATCGTCACCGCGCTGCTGCACGACACCATCGAGGATACTGACGCCACGCTGGCGGATATCGAGCAGCTGTTCGGCAAGGAAGTCGCACGCCTCGTCGATGGCGTCACCAAGCTGACCCGCATCGAGCTGCAGTCCGACCAGTCCAAGCAGGCGGAGAATTTCCGCAAGCTGGTGCTGGCGATGTCGGAGGATATCCGCGTCCTGCTGGTGAAGCTGGCCGACCGGCTGCACAACATGCGCACGCTGCACTTCGTGAAGAGCGAGGAGAAGCGCCGGCGCATCGCCCTGGAGACGCTGGAAATCTACGCGCCGCTGGCCGAGCGCATCGGCATCCACACCTGGAAGGATGAGCTGCAGGATCTGGCGTTCCGGCAGCTGCATCCCGATGCTCGGGAATCCATCGTCACGCGCCTGGCGTTCCTGCGCGAGCAGGGCGAGCCGCTGGTTAGCCGCATCATTGCCGAGCTGAAGAAGCTTCTGGCCGAATATGGCCTGCCTGGCATCGAGGTGTCGGGGCGGGAAAAATCGCCCTTCTCCATCTGGGAGAAGATGAAGCGCAAGAATGTCAGCTTCGAGCAACTCTCCGACATCATGGCGTTCCGCGTCATCGTGGATTCGGTAGAGCATTGCTATCAGGCGCTCGGCATCATCCATGCGCAGTTCCCCACCGTGCCCGGTCGCTTCAAGGATTACATCTCGGTGCCGAAATCGAACGGCTACCGCTCGCTGCACACCGGTGTCATCGGGCCGGAGCGCCAGCGCATCGAGATCCAGATCCGCACGCGCGACATGCACCAGACAGCCGAGCTGGGCGTGGCCGCGCACTGGGACTACAAGCAGCACAGCGGCGAGCATCAGAAGGAAGGCCGGAAGTACCGCTGGATACGCGAGCTCCTTGATATTCTGGAAAGCGCGGCCGGTCCCGAGGAGTTCCTTGAGCACACCAAGCTTGAGATGTACCAGGATCAGGTCTTCTGCTTCACGCCCAAGGGCGACCTGATCTCGCTGCCACGCGGCGCCACCCCCATCGACTTCGCCTATGCCGTCCATTCCGAGGTCGGCGACCGCTGCGTCGGCGCGAAGCTGAATGGCCGCCTCGTGCCGCTGCGCGCCCAGCTGAAGAATGGCGACCAGGTGGAGATCGTTACCTCCAAGTCGCAATCGCCGTCGCCGACCTGGGAAGAATTCGTCGTCACCGGCAAGGCCAAGGCCTGCATCCGCCGCTTCATCCGCCAGCAGAAGCGCGACGAGTTCATGACGCTGGGCCGCACGATCACGGAAAAGGCGTTCCGGCAGGAGGGTATTCCCTTCACCGAAAAGGCGCTGGAGCGTGCGCCGCAGATCTTCAAGCTGGAGAAGCTGGACGATCTGTTCGCGCAGGTGGGCGAAGGGCTGCTGACCGGCCTGCATGTCGTCCACACGCTGTTCCCGGAGACCAAGCGTAACCGGCCGGAGGCGAAACCCGCCGACGGCAAGGTGGTGCCGATCGCGCGGGCGCGCAACAAAGCGCGCAGCCGCGATGGCGCGGTCCCGATCCGCGGCCTGATCCCCGGCATGGCGATGCATTTCGCCAAATGCTGCCACCCGCTGCCTGGCGACCGTATCGTCGGCATTGTCACCACCGGCAAGGGGGTGACCATCCACACCATCGACTGTGAGGTGCTGGAGCAGTTCCACGACACGCCGGAACGCTGGCTGGATGTCGCCTGGGACGAGCCGGGCGAGGGGGCGGACCGTCATGTCGGCCGGCTGTCGGTCATCATCTCGAACGAGCCCGGCAGCCTTGGCAATTTGACCATGACCATCGGCAAGAATCGCGGCAATATCAATAATCTGAAAATTACCAACCGCTCGCAGGACTTCTTTGACATTCTGGTTGATGTCGAGGTTGAGGATGTGAAGCACCTGACCAACATCATCGCCGCGCTGCGCGCCAGCCCGATGATCAACTCCGTGGACCGCGCCCGGGGTTAGCGCTTGACGGCGGCGATTGTCGCGATGACATCGCTGGATGCGCGGCAGGCCTGCGGCAGGCTGGGCCTGCATGGCCTTTCCAACATCGGCTCCCTCATCATATCCTTGGCATTCCATTCGACCTGCGGAGAATGACCATGTCGGCCAATGCTGCTATCCGCCATCTGCGACTTGGCGTGAACATCGACCATGTGGCGACCATCCGTAATGCGCGCGGTGGCGGTCATCCCGATCCGGTGCGGGCGGCAAAGCAGGCCGCGCAGGCGGGTGCTGACGGCATCACCGCGCATCTGCGCGAGGACCGGCGCCACATCTCCGACAAGGATATCGACCGGCTGGTGGGGGAGATCGACCTGCCGCTGAACCTGGAGATGGCGGCGACGGAAGAAATGCTGGCCATCGCCTTGCGTCACAAGCCGCATGCCGCCTGCATCGTGCCGGAAAAGCGCACCGAGGTGACGACCGAGGGTGGTCTGGATGCCGCCCGGCTGAAGGGCGAGCTGATGCGCTATACGCAGGAGCTGGGCGCTGCCGGCATCCGGGTGTCGCTGTTCATCGAGCCGGAGACGGCGCAGCTGGAGGCTGCTGTGGCCCTCGGCGCGCCGGTGGTGGAGCTGCATACCGGTGCCTATTGCGAGGCAACCGGGGCGGAGCGTGACCGCCATCTGGCCCGCATCGTTGCCGCCGCCCGGAAGGCGGAGGAGCTGGGGCTGGAATGCCATGCCGGCCACGGCCTGAGCTTCGATACGGTGGGGCCGGTGGCCGCCATCCCGACGATCCACGAGCTGAATATCGGGCATTTCCTGATCGGCGAGGCGATCTTCAGTGGGCTGGACAGCGCCATCAAGCGCATGCGCTCGCTGATGGACAAGGCCCGCGCCGAGGCGATTGGCGAACGCTCGGCCTGATCGCATTCTTTTGCCTGCAACCTTGTGATAGGGGCGCTTTTCGGGCATATGCTTGGGAAGCTCGTCCTTCGCCTTCCGCGAAGGCTATCCCCAACAGCATGGTTCTGGCACAGTGAGCAAATCTGGAGGGATCGGCGAAACGATCCGCACAGTCGTTTATGCGATACTCATCGCGCTTGGTATCCGCACTTTCGCCTACGAGCCGTTCAACATCCCGTCGGGGTCGATGATCCCGACCCTGCTGGTGGGCGATTACCTGTTCGTCAGCAAGTTTTCCTATGGCTACAGCCGCTATTCGCTGCCCTTCGGCCTGCCGCTGATTCCGGGCCGCATCCTGTTCACCGAGCCAGAGCGCGGCGATGTCGTGGTGTTCAAGCTGCCACGCGATAACGAGACTGACTACATCAAGCGCATCATCGGCCTGCCGGGGGATCGCATCCGCATGGTTGATGGCCGGCTTTACATCAATAACGAGCTGGTGAAGCGCGAACGGATCGAGGATTTCGTGCCGGAGGAGGCACCCAATGTCCGCGTGACACAGTTTATCGAGACACTGCCGAATGGCCGTCGCCACCGCATCCTCGAACGGTCGGACAATGGCATGCTGGACAACACGCCGGAATATGTCGTTCCGGCCGGCCATTATTTCGGCATGGGCGACAATCGCGACGATTCGGTGGACAGCCGCGTGCTGGCCGGCGTCGGCTATATTCCGCGCGAGAATCTGGTGGGCCGGGCGGATGTGCTGTTCTTCTCCACCAACGGCACAGCGGCCTTGTGGGAAATCTGGAAATGGCCCTTCGCGATCCGGTACGATCGGCTGTTCGATGGAATCCGCTGACCGGATGGCTTGACCATGGCGCAGGGCGCCACTGACACCGATATCGGGACGCTCGCCGCACGGCTGGGGCATGATTTCGCGCGGCCGGCGCTGCTGACCGAGGCGCTGACCCATCTGAGCGCCACGGAGCGCCGCTCGGCGGCCTATGAGCGGCTGGAGTTCCTGGGTGACCGGGTGCTGGGGCTGATTGTGGCCGAGGCGCTGTTGGAACGCTTCCCGAAGGAGCGCGAGGGCGATATTGCCAAGCGGCATGTCGGGCTGGTGCGGCGCGAGGCGCTGGCCCAGGTGGCCAGGACAATCCGGCTGGGCGATCATCTGAAGCTGTCGCGCAGCGAGGCCGATGCTGGCGGGCGCGACAATGATGCGCTGCTGGCGGACGCCCTAGAGGCGGTCATCGCCGCCCTCTACCTCGATGGCGGGCTGGAGGCGGCCCGAAGCTTCGTGCTGCGCGAGTGGGAAGTGCAACTGGCGGATTCCGGCCGGCCGCCGCAGGATGCCAAGACCGGCCTGCAGGAATGGGCGCAGGGGCGAGGCCTGCCGCTGCCCAGCTACCGCGAGGTCGGGCGGGAAGGGCCGGCGCATCAGCCGGTCTTCACCGTCGAAGTGACGGTGAAGGGCCAGGAACCAGCCGAGGGTACCGGCCCCTCGAAACGTGTTGCGGAACAGCAGGCAGCGCAGGCGCTGCTTGACAGGGTGACAAAGGGAAAAGGCACATGACCGACACAGCGGCTCCGGCCGGTACGCGCTGCGGCTATGTCGCGCTGGTCGGCGCGCCGAATGCCGGCAAATCCACGCTGATGAACGCGCTGATCGGCGGCAAGGTGTCCATCGTCAGCCCAAAGGTGCAGACCACCCGCACGCGGGTCACCGGCATCATCGCGGAAGGTGACAGCCAGATTATCTTCGTCGATACGCCGGGCATTTTCGTGCCGAAGCGGCGGCTTGATCGCGCGATGGTGCGCGCCGCCTGGGACGGGGCGAAGGACGCGGACCGGATCGTGCTGCTGGTCGATGCCTCGCAGGCCCGGCTGGATGAGGATAGCGAGCGGATTATCGCCGAGCTTGAGAAGTCCGGCCAGACGGCCATGCTGGCGCTGAACAAGATTGACCTTGTGAAGCACCGTGAGGTCCTGCTGGCCAGGGCTCAGGCGCTGAATGAACGCTTCCCCTTCACCCGGATTTTCATGATCTCGGCGGCGACGGGCGACGGCATTGCCGATCTGCGCGCCCATCTCGCCGGCGAGATGCCGGAAGGGCCGTGGCTGTATCCCGAGGATGAGATGACCGACATGCCGCTGCGCCTGCTGGCGGCGGAGGTCACGCGCGAGAAGCTGTTCCTGAACTACCATCAGGAAGTCCCCTACGGCCTGACCGTCGAGACCGAGAAGTGGGAGGATTTCAAGGACGGGTCGGTGAAGATCGACCAGACCATCTATGTCCAGCGCGACAACCACAAGGCCATCGTGCTGGGCAAGGGCGGGCAGGCGATCCGCTGGGTGCGCGAACAGTCACAAAGCGAGCTGGAAGCGATGATGGAGCGCAAGGTGCATCTCTTCCTGTTTGTGAAGGTCCGCGAATCCTGGGACGAGGACCCGGAGCGCTTCAAGCCCTGGGGGCTGGAATGGAACGCGTGATGACGGTTCTTCCTTCCATCGTCATGGTCGGACTTGATCCGACCATCCAGCGAGCGGCACCGCTTAACTGGACCCTCGGGTCAAGCCCGAGGGTGACGATCAAAGATTAGTTGATGGACTGGACCGACGACGGAATCGTGCTGAGTACGCGGCCGCATGGCGAAGGCTCACTCGTCCTGTCGCTGCTGACAGTGGATCGTGGCCGCCATGCCGGGTTGGTGCGCGGCGGCGGATCGGGGCGCCAGCGCGGCATGTTCCAGCCGGGCAATCTGGTCCGGGCGAGCTGGCGGGCGCGCCTGGCTGAGCATCTGGGCAATTACAGCTGCGAGCTGCTGCAGGCTCATGCCGCGGCCCATCTGGAAGACCCGCTGAAGCTCTCTGCGCTGGCCTCGGCCTGCGCCGTCGCCGATGGTGCGCTAGCCGAGCGGGAGCCGCATCCGGCGGTCTATGAGGGGCTGCTGGCGCTGATCGGGCTGCTGGACAGCGCGGTCTGGGCCGCCGCCTATGTGAAATGGGAAACCGGTCTGCTGGCCGATCTGGGCTTTGGGCTCGATCTTTCGCGCTGCGCCGCCACCGGCCTGAACGACGATCTTGCCTATGTCAGCCCACGCACCGGCCGCGCGGTGTCGCTGTCGGCGGGCGAGCCCTACCGCGACAGGCTGCTGCGGCTGCCGGGCTTCCTGATCGGCCGGGGCGACGACACGCCGGAGGAAATACTGCACGGGCTGGATCTCACCGGCTTCTTTCTGGACCGGCATGTGTTCGGCCTGAATCATAAGACGCTGCCGGCGGCGCGCATACGATTCATTGACCGGCTGCGGCAGTCGGCTACTATATCTGGTGGAGGTGTGACCGAATGACCAAGAGCCAGACAACCGGCGAAATCCGCGATACAGGCTTGGCGGAGGCGCTCAGCGAGCGCTACCTGTCCTATGCGCTCTCGACCATCATGTCGCGGTCGCTGCCCGATGTGCGCGACGGGCTGAAGCCGGTGCATCGCCGCCTGCTGTTCGCCATGCGCCAGCTGGGGCTGGTATCCAGCCAGGGACACAAGAAGTCGGCCCGCGTGGTCGGCGATGTCATCGGTAAATATCACCCGCATGGCGATTCGGCGATCTATGACGCGCTGGTCCGTCTGGCGCAGGATTTCGCGCAGCGCTATCCGCTGATCGACGGGCAGGGCAATTTCGGCAATATCGACGGCGATAACGCGGCGGCCATGCGGTACACCGAGGCGCGGCTGACACCGGTGGCCGAGCTGCTGCTGGAAGGCATCGACGAGGATGCCGTCGATTTCCGCCAGACCTACGACGGTGAGACGGAGGAGCCGGTGGTGCTGCCGGCGGCCTTCCCGAACCTGCTGGCCAATGGCAGCCAGGGCATCGCGGTCGGCATGGCGACCAGCATCCCGCCGCATAATGTGGCGGAGCTGTGCGGCGCGCTCAGCCATATCGTGAAGGAGGAGATGCTGGGCGGCGGCGGTCCGGTCTCCACGGCGGCGTTGCTGACCCATATCAAGGGGCCGGACTTCCCGACCGGCGGGTCGATCGCCGAGGCGCCGGAGGCGATCCTGCAGGCCTATGAGACGGGGCGCGGCAGTTTCCGCGTGCGCGCCCGCTGGCAGGTCGAGAAGCTGAATCACGGGCTGTTCCAGATCGTCGTCACCGAAATTCCCTATCAGGTGCAGAAGTCCCGCCTGGTCGAGAAGATCGCCGAGCTGATGCAGGCGAAGAAGCTGGCCATGCTGGGCGATGTGCGCGACGAATCGACCGCCGATGTCCGCCTGGTGCTGGAGCCGAAATCGCGCAATGTCGATCCCGCCGTGCTGATGGAGAGCCTGTTCCGGCAGACCGAGCTGGAAAACCGCATCTCGCTGAACATGAACCTGCTGGACCGCGAGGGCGTGCCGCGGGTCATGACCCTGCGCGAGGTGCTGCGCGACTATCTGGCGCATCGCGAGGAAGTACTGCGGCGCCGGACCGCGCACCGGCTGGAGCATATCGCGCGCCGGCTGGAAATCCTCGGCGGCTATCTGGTCGCCTATCTGAACCTGGACGAGGTGATCCGCATCATCCGCGAGGAGGACGAGCCGAAGCAGGAGCTGATGACCCGCTTCGAGCTGTCGGACCTGCAGGCCGAATCGATCCTCAACATGCGGTTGCGCGCCCTGCGCAAGCTGGAGGAAATTGAGATCCGCAAGGAGTTCGATGCGCTGACGGAAGAGCAGGCCGACCTCACCGACCTGATGGCGAAGGAACCCCGGCGCTGGAAGATCGTCGGCAAGCAGATCGCCGATTTGCAGAAGCGTTTCGGCCAGGATACGGCGCTGGGCAAGCGCCGCACCGATATCGAAGGCCCGCCCTCCGAAACGGTGGTGCCGCTGGAAGCAATGGTCGAGCGCGAGCCGGTGACCGTGCTGTGTTCCGCCAAGGGTTGGGTGCGCGCGCTGCGCGGCCACAATCTCGATGTCGCGGAAACCAAGTACAAGGAAGGGGATGAGGCGCGCTTCGCCATCCCCTGCGAGACGACGGACAAGCTGCTGGTGTTCACCGCCGATGGCCGGTTCTTCACCATCGGCGTGGACAAGCTGCCACGGGGCAGGGGCTTCGGCGAGCCGATCCGGCTGATGATCGACCTGGCGCAGGACAAGGACATTGTCGCCCTGATGGTGCACAAGCCGGGCCGCAAGCTGCTGGTGGCCTCCGATGACGGGCGCGGCTTCCTGGTGAAGGAGGAGGATGTGCTGGCGCAGACCCGCACCGGCCGGCAGGTCGTCAATCCGGGCGATGGGGCGTCGGCCACGATCTGCATCCCGGCGGAGGGTGACAGCGTTGCCGTGGTCGGCAGCAACCGCAAGCTGCTGATCTTCGCGCTGGAGGAAATCCCGGAGATGCAGCGCGGGCGCGGCGTGATCCTGCAGAAATATGCCGGCGGCAAGCTGACCGATGTGAAGGTGTTCAACCTGGCAGACGGCATCAGCTGGACCCTGAATGGCGGCCGGGTGCGGACCGAGACGGATCTGCTGACCTGGCGCATGAAGCGTGCCGGGGCAGGCCGCCTGGTGCCGCGCGGCTTCCCGCAGAACAATCGCTTCAACTGACGGCGCGCCGGCGCTATAAGGCCGGAACTTTCCGGCTGCAAGCCGGGCGTAAACGGGAGACATAAAAGATGACGAGCATGACCGGATCGCAGGCGCTGGTGCAGCGCTATTGGCCTGCCCGTGAACAGGCCGGAATGGCGCAGGGCGCTATCCGGGCGCTGGCGCTGATCGCCTTCGGCAGCCTGTTCCTGGCCGTCATGGCGCAGGTGAAGGTACCGATGTGGCCGGTGCCGATCACCTTCCAGACCTTCGCCGTCCTGTTGCTGGGCCTGACCTATGGCGCGCGGCTTGGTACCGCGACCATTCTGGCGCATGTCGCGCAGGGTGCCATGGGCCTGCCGGTCTTTGCCGGTGGTGCGGGCGGCATCGCCGTGCTGATGGGGCCGACCGGCGGCTATATTGCCGGCTTCGTGCTGGCAGTCATGCTGACCGGCTGGCTGGCGGATCGCGGCTGGTCGCGGCGCATCCTGCCGGCCATCGCCGCACTGGTGCTGGGCAACCTGGCGATCTATGCGCTGGGGACCGGCTATCTGAACACTGCCTTCATTGGCGACTGGCAGAAGACCCTGGCGGGCGGCGTTCTGCCCTTCCTGGTGGGCGATGCGCTGAAGATCGCCCTGGCGGTTTCGGTGCTGCAGCTGGGATGGCGCAGCCGGAACTGAAGCGATTGAAAGGCCCCGCAGCAGTCGGGGCCTTTCTCTTATGGCTTTTTCAACGCCATTTCGCTAAATAGCTGCGCATAATATATCGCTGCATCCGCCGGCAAGAGCGGACAGCGGACAGTGGGTTGGTGAGTTGCGAGCGGGAGGCCATGTGAGCGCCCTGGAGAGTTTTGTGCGTCTGGTAGACTCGATGAACGAGTATATCGGGCGTTTCGTGTCCTGGTTTACCCTGGCCACGGTAATCATCTGCTTCGTCGTCGTGGTCCTGCGCTATGCCTTCGGTATCGGCATATTGTGGCTGCAGGAACTGTATGTCTGGTCGCATGCCATCGTGTTCATGGTGGGCGCGGGCTACACCATGCTTCACGGCGGCCATGTCCGGGTCGATATCTTCTATGACCGGCTGGATGTCCGGAAGAAGGCCTGGACCAATATCTTCGGAACCATCGTCTTCCTGCTGCCCTGGCTGGCCGTGGTGGCCTATTACGGGGTGGGTTTCTTCGAGGCGTCCTACAGGGTCGGCGAATCCTCGCCGCAGGGCGGCGGCATGCCGGCGCTCTATGTTCTGAAGAGCCTGATCCTGGTGTTCTGCTTCCTGGTCGGGTTGCAGGGGCTGGCGCTGATGGGGCGCAGCATCCTGATCCTGAAGGGCCATGCCGGCTTCCTGCCGGAACCCGAAGAATTCACCAAGCGCTAGGACCCTACGATGGATAAGGCTCTTCTCGGCGAACTGATCGCCATGCTGATGTTCATCGTCACGATCTTCATCGTGCTGGTGGGCTACCCGGTTGCCTTCACCCTGGCCGGCACGGCGCTGATCTTCAGCGTCCTCGGCCATTTTCTGGGCGTCTTCGACTATGCCTTCCTGACCAGCCTGCCGGCCCGCTATTTCGGCACAATGATCAATGAGGTGCTGGTCGCGGTGCCGCTGTTCGTCTTCATGGGCGTGATGCTGGAACGCTCCCGCATCGCCGAGGCGCTGCTGGAGACAATGGGCCAGCTGTTCGGCACGCTACGCGGCGGCCTCGGTATCTCGGTGATCCTGGTGGGCACGCTGCTGGCCGCCTCGACCGGCATCGTCGGTGCCACGGTCGTCACCATGGGCCTGCTCAGCCTGCCGGCGATGATGCGGGCGGGCTATGATCCGAAGCTGGCCAGCGGCATCATCTGCGCCTCGGGCACGCTGGGGCAGATCATCCCGCCCTCGACAGTGCTGATCTTCATCGGCGACATGCTGCAGGGCGCGAACCAGGCCGCGCAGCTGGCCAAGGGCAATCTGGCGCCGGATCCGGTGTCGGTCGGCGATCTGTTCGTTGGCGCACTGCTGCCGGGCCTGCTGCTGGTCGGGCTCTACATCATCTGGATTCTGATCCGTTCCGTCGTCAGCCCGCAAAGCTGCCCGGCCATCGAGATGACGGCGGCACAACGCCGTGGCCTGCCGCTGCGTGTGATCAAGGTGATGGTGCCGCCGCTGCTGCTTATCATCGCGGTACTCGGCTCGATCCTTGCCGGTTTCGCCACGCCGACCGAATCGGCCTCCGTCGGCGCGGTTGGTGCGACCATCCTTGCGGCGGCCAACCGTCAGTTCAATCTCGGCATCCTGAAGCAGGTCATGCGCTCGACCATGACCATCACCTCGATGGTCTTCATCCTGCTGCTGGGTGCCTCTGTCTTCTCCGTCGTGTTCCGCGGCCTTGGCGGCGAGAAGGTGGTGGAGGACGTGCTGTCCAGCCTGCCGGGTGGCCAGTTCACCGCGATCCTGGCAGTGATGGCGCTGATGTTCCTGCTGGGCTTTTTCCTGGATACCTTCGAGATCATCTTCATCGTGGTGCCGATCACGGCCCCGGTGCTGCTGATGATGGGTGTTGATCCGGTCTGGCTCGGCGTGATGATCGGCGTGAACCTGCAGACCAGCTTCCTGACACCGCCCTTCGGCTTCGCGCTGTTCTATCTGCGCGGTGTGGCGGCAAAGCTGGTCAGTACCGGGGCGATCTATCGCGGCGCGGTGCCGTTCGTGGCAATCCAGGTGCTTGCCATCGCCATCCTGTGGGAATTCCCGTCGCTGGCGACCTGGCTGCCGGAGATCGTGTTCGGCGAACCGGCGCCTGCCGCTGCCGTGCCGGGCTCCGACCAGCCGCCGCAGAGCCTGGAGGATATGCTGAAAGGCACGCAGGATACGCTGACACCTGGTGGCGGGGACAGCTTCTCGGACCCGACCAGCCAGTTCAAATAAGCATCGGCGCCAGCGGAAAACTGGCAAAAGAAAACCCGCCCCGGTTGTCCGGGGCGGGTTTCTTGTTGGTGTGGTGCCGCAATCAGCCCGGATATTTGAAGGGCAGCGAACGGGCGTTGGTGTAGCCCTGCTCGGTGATGCGGGTGTAGCTCATCAGCAGGCGGCGAGCCTTCAGATACTCCTCGGCGATCTTCTTCACCATCGGATCGCTGCTGGCCAGAAGCTCTTCCATCAGCTCACCCGACTTGGTGCCGAAGGCCTCCAGAATGTCGCGGGAGAACTGCTTCAGCTGTACGCCATGATCGCGGATCAGCGTCTGCAGGGCCGGGCCGGAACGCTGGTTGAACTCAGCGACCATCAGCTCGTTCTCGGCGGCACAGCAGGCCTCGATGATGGCCTTGATGTCCTTCGGCAGGGCGTCGTACTTCGCCTTGTTGAAGGTCGCCTGGATGCCCGGGGCCGGCTCGTGGAAGCCCGGATAGTAGTAGAACTTCGCGACCTGGTGGAAGCCGAGCGACAGGTCGTTATAGGGGCCGACCCACTCGGTGCCGTCGATCGCGCCGGACTGCAGCGCCGGGAAGATCTCGCCGCCCGGCAGCAGCACGACGGTGGCGCCCAGCTTCTGCAGCACCTGGCCGCCCTGGCCCGGCATGCGGAACTTCAGGCCCTTCAGATCGTCGGCGCTGGTGATTTCCTTGCGGAACCAGCCGCCCATCTGCACGCCGGTATTGCCGGCATGGAAGGCCTTCAGGTTGAACGGGGCGTAGAATTCGTCCCACAGCTCCTGGCCGCCGCCCCACTTGATCCAGGCGTTCAGCTCATGCGTGGTCATGCCGAACGGCACGGTGGAGAAGAACGGCGTGCCGGCCGACTTGCCGATATGATAGTAGGCGGCGTCATGCCCCATATCGGCGGTGCCGCTGGAGACGGCGTCCCAGACCTGAAGGGCGGGGACAAGCTCGCCACCGGCGAACACCTTGATGCTCAGCCGGCCATCGGTCGCGTCGGTGATGCGCTTGGCCAGGCGTTCAGCACCGGTGCCGAGGCCCGGCAGCCCCTTCGGCCAGCTGGTGACCATGCGCCATTCCATCTTGCCCTGGCTGAGGGCCGGGGCCGGAAAGGCCGCCGCGGTGGCCGCGACACCAGCACCGCCAAGCGCAGCGCTCTTCAGAAATTTACGACGTTCCATACGTTTGCTCCCTGTTGCTGTCGGGTCTTGTGACCCGCGATCTTGCTTATCTGCCGTGCGGTTTCTTGAGCCCGCAGAATCAAATATGCGCACGGATTATATTCGGTCCGAAAGCCGCCGCAACTGGCGACCGCGC
The DNA here is from genome assembly GCF_022449305.1 of Oceanibaculum sp. NCBI lineage: Bacteria > Pseudomonadati > Pseudomonadota > Alphaproteobacteria > Rhodospirillales > Oceanibaculaceae > Oceanibaculum > Oceanibaculum sp. The sequence goes on from NZ_JAKUSO010000058.1 coordinate 16,989, forward strand.
CCGTGGGTGAAGTTTGTGGCAAACTTTATCCGCTGTCACGGATATAGGGGGCACGGATAAAGGGTCACGGATAAAGGCCGGGATTGGCGAACATGGTGGGGGCCGGACGGTCGGTGCCGCAGCTCGACACTTCGGGGTTCTCGGGGTCCAGCAGTTCCCAGCCGTTCATGCCAAGGCCTTCCAGAGGCCTGAAGCGGGTCTTGTAGGCCATCTTCTGGCTGCCCTTGATCCAGTAGCCGAGATAGAGATAGTCCAGCCCGGCCTGGAGGGTGCGGTTGACCGCATCTAGGATCATGAAGGTGCCGAGCCCGTGGCGCGGCGCCGCCGGATTGTAGAAGCTGTACACCGCCGACAGGCCGTCGCTCTGACGGTCGGCCAGCATGACCGCCACCAGCTTCTGGTCGCGGTCGCGATATTCCACCAGCCAGGTGTCGATCGGCGACACCTCCACCATGTCCCGATAGTCCTCATAGGTCATGAAGGACATCTCGCCGCCGAGATGCCGTCCGGCCTGATAGGCGGTGAACAGCCTGTACTGCTCCCAGCTGGCCGAGGCGGGAACCGCTTCGCCATGCAGATGCGCATTGGCGCGCAGGATGCGGCGCTGGCTTCGGCTGGGCTGGAAATCGCGGGCGCGCAGCCGCACTGGCACACAGGCCTGGCAGCCGGGGCAGGCCGGCCGATAGACCAGGTTCTGGCTGCGCCGGAAACCGGCGATGGCAAGCTGGTCATAATGCGCCTGGGTGACCGCCTTGCCCAGATCGGCGACCAGCCGCCGCTCCACCCGGTTGTTCAGGTAGGGGCAGGGCATCGGCGCGGTCCGGAAGAAATAGACCGGCGCGGTCAGAATGTTGCGGTCTCCCAGGAACATGTCGTGCTCCTATACGAAAAATTCGCGCTGGATATCGCCGGCGATATCCATGGCCTGACGCTGAATCCAGTCCGCGAACTCGTGCAGCCCTTCTTTCAGGACGCTGGCGATCTTCTGCTCGTCGAGGGCAGCGCGGACCTCATCCAGCCGCTCCAGCGCCGCCGCGCCGCCGCGCAGGCCATAGCGGCTACGCATCCGGTGCAGCAGATCATCCACCATATGAAAGCACATGGTGACCGACCGTGGGAAGCTGCTGTCGAACAGCAGGAAGTCGGCAACCAGCGCCGGGCTGAATCCTCGCGAATGGGCCCGCCGGAACGCGTGGTAGCCGGCGACGGAACGCAGCAGCGCGTTCCACTGGCTGGTATCGATTGCGGCACCCAGCGCCTGGTTGGAGGGCGCCAGAAGATGGTACTTGATATCCAGGATGCGCGAGGTCTGGTCGGCGCGTTCCAGATATTTTCCAAGCAGATAGAAGTACCAGCTGGCATCGCGATAGAAGGTACCCTCCGTGATGCCAAAATGGGTCTGGCAGTTTTCCTTGATCTGCGCACAGGTCTGCGACACGCCGGCCATGGCGATGTCGGCCGGGGTCATCGCGTTCATATTGTTGTAGAACACGTTGATGTGGGTCCACATCTCGGTGCTGATCAGCGGCCGGAGCGTGCGCGCATTTTCACGCGCGGCGCGGATCGACGACAGGATCGAACTGGGATTGTCCCGATCCAGCAGATAGAAATCGAGCACCGCCTTGGCGTTTGCCTGGGCATGCCGTTCGTAGAAGCGGGCGTCGTCGGAATAAATGGAGACGACGGAACTCCAGTTCACACTGCCGCTGCGATCACGCGTGAAGGTTTCGTGCACATCGAGGATACGGGCGAGGTTCTCAGCCCGCTCCATATAGCGGGCCATCCAGAACACGCACTCGGCGTAACGGGAGAGCAGGACCGTCACGATTCCAGCACCCAGGTATCCTTGGAACCGCCGCCCTGCGAGGAATTCACGACAAGCGATCCACGTTTCATGGCTACCCGGCTGAGGCCGCCGGGCAGCACCCAGGTCTTCTGGCCGGTCACGGCGAAGGGGCGGAGGTCGACATGGCGTGGTTCCAGCGCCTGTTCGATCAGGGTTGGACAGACTGACAGCTTCACCATCGGCTGGCTGATGAAATTGGCCGGGTCCTTCAGCAGTTTCTCCCGGGTGTCGGCCAGCTCCTCAAGGCTGGCGCGCGGACCGATCATCACGCCATAGCCGCCCGACTCGCCGACCGGCTTCACCACCAGTTGGGACAGGTGATCCAGCGTGTAGCGCAAGCCCTCGGGCTCCCGGCAGATATGGGTCTCGACATTGTTCAGGACCGGGTCTTCGCCGAGATAATATTTGATGATGCGCGGCATGTAGGCATAGACGGCCTTGTCATCGGCAACGCCGGTGCCGACCGCATTCGCCAGCCCGAGATTGCCGGCGCGGTAGGCACGCATCAGGCCGGGTACGCCCAGCATGCTGTCCGGGCGGAACACCTCTGGATCGAGGAAATCATCGTCGATCCGGCGGTAGATCGTGTGAACCGGCTGCAGGCCGGAGATGGTGCGCATATAGACGCGGTCGTTCTCGACAACCAGGTCGCGGCCCTCGACCAGGGGCACGCCCATCTCTCGGGCCAGGAAGATGTGCTCGAAATAGGCCGAATTGTAAGTGCCGGGGGAGAGCAGCACGACAGTCGGGTCCTGGATGTCGGCCGGGGCAATGTCGGCGCAGGCTTCCAGCAGCATCTGGCCGTAATTGCCGACGGGACGGATGCCAACGCCGCCCATCAGGTCGGCGAAGGTGCGCTGCATCATGTGGCGGTTTTCCACCACATAGGATACGCCGGACGGGCAGCGCCCATTATCCTCCAGCACCAGGAACTCTCCGGCCTCGTCGCGTACCAGATCAACGCCGCAGACATGGACGTAGGTATCGTGGGCGACTTTCACGCCGACCATCTGCTGGCGGAAATTCTTGTTGCCGAAGATCAGATCGGCCGGCACGACGCCGTCCTTCAGGATCTTCTGGTCGCCGTAGATATCCTTCAGGAACAGGTTGAGCGCCGTCACCCGCTGGATGACGCCACGCTCTAGATGATCCCAGTCGGCCGCCGACAGGACGCGCGGAATCACGTCAAAGGGCAGGATACGGTCGATGGCGTCGCTTTCCGAATAGACGGTAAAGGTGATGCCAAGGTTGAACAGTTCGCGCTCCGCGGCACGGGCGCGGCGCACCAGCTCTTCCGTGCTCATACCCTGCAGTCGTTCGATCAGGCCGGCATTGTGCGTTGCAGGCCGGTCCGATGTGCCAAATAGCTCGCAGTAATAGCCTGAGGCTTCATAGTCGGAGAGCAGGGGCTGCGTCGCTGTTCCGTCCATCCTCACCTTTCCTCTCCGGGGCGGGCCGAACGCCACCCCGCGCCGCCAGCCATCCTGGGCGGCATCGGCGGCTGTTAAAATATATATTAAAGGGTTGGCTGAAACCGCCTGACAATCAAGCGGTTTCCGTCAGAACCTAGCGGGGCGCGGGCGCCTGGGCCTGCTGCGGGCGGGCCGGTGCCTCGGCTGCGGCGGTATTGGTGCGTTCACGATAGACCTGGTCGCGCAGCAGCACGATGCTGATGCGGCGGTTCTGTGCCGAGCGCGGGTCTTCAGGCACGAACGGGTCCTTGTCTGCCTTGCCGATAACCCAGCCGATACGGTCTTCCGGCAGGCCAGCATTGACCAGCGCACGCCGGCTGGCATTGGCGCGGTCGGCCGACAGTTCCCAGTTGGTGTAGCCATTGCCGGCGCGATAGGGCAGGGCGTCGGTGTGCCCGGTGATGGTGATCTTGTTGGGCAGGCGGCCGATGACCTGGCTGACCTTCTCCATCAGCTGCTGGGTGTAGTCATACATGTTCGAGCCGCCCAGCGGGAACATGGCGCGCTCTTCCTGATCGACGATCTGGATGCGCAGCCCTTCGGGCGTCTGCTCAACGACGATATTCTCGTTCAAACCGGACAGGGAGGGGTCTGATTCGATAGCTGTGCGCAGCTGTTCCTCGGCGATCTCGAACTGCTGGCGCTCGCGCTCGGCCATGGCCTGTTCAAGCTGCTGTGCGTTCAGCTGCGCCTGGCGGCTCTTGCCGCTCCCGGATTCGGTTTCAGGCCCCTGGCCGACATTGGGCTCCTGGCCCTGGCCGCGGTTGCTCAGATCGCCGTCGGCTTCCTTGTCGCTGCTGCCGCGCCCCTTTTCCGGGCCGGACCCGATCTCGGAATAGCGGCTGCCGCTTTCCAGTTCCTGGCTGCCGAACTTGGATTCAATGTTCTCCGGATCGTCGGAATCCGGCTCGTTGGCCTCTGTGCGCTCGGCCTGCGGCCGGGTCTGCGCCGGGGTCGAGATCATCGGCGGCGAGGAGGCAGATTTCAGCGCGCCGGGCACGGTGACGGAGGTGCCGCCCAGCACACCGCCCGAACCGGACCGGCTGGAGCGCGAAATGGCGCTGGGATCGAAATAGTTGGAGATGCCCATCTTCTGCTCCTCCGTGGTTGCGTTCAGCAGCCACAGCAGGAGGAAGAACGCCATCATCGCGGTCACGAAGTCGGCATAGGCAACCTTCCAGGCGCCGCCATGGTGGCCGCCATGGCCACCCTTCTTGACCTTCTTGATGATAAGTTCTGGATGGTTGTCGCCAGCCATTCCGGTTCCGCTTTCCTATTCTTCCCTGATAGCCGTCCGCCGCCCTAGACGGGCGGCAGGGCGGCGACCGCCTCTTCAACTTCATAGAAGGTCGGGCGCACATGGCTCCACAGGGCCTTGCGGGCGAATTCCACCGACACGGCAGGGGCATAGCCGGACAGATGGGCCAGCAGTCCGGCCTTGATAACCGCCAGATACTTGGCATCCGCCTCGTTGGTGTTCTTGATGGCGCCAGCCAGCGGGCCGACGAAGCCGTAACACAGCAGAATGCCGAGGAAGGTGCCGACCAGCGCCGCGCCGATCAGTCCGCCCAGCACTTCCGGCGGCTCCGTGATCGAGGCCATGGTCTTGATGATGCCCAGCACGGCGGCCACGATGCCCAGCGCCGGCAGGCCGTCCGCCATGGTCTGCACCGCGCCGCCGACGGTTTCGGCTTCGTGGTGGTGGGTTTCCAGCTCCTCGTCGATCAGCGATTCCATCTCGTGCGGGTTATCAGTACCCAGCGTCATCATGCGCAGATAGTCGCAGAGGAATTCCATCGCGTGATGGTCGGCGGCGAATTTCGGGAAGGACTGGAAGAGGGAGCTTTCCTCCGGGCGCTCGACATGGCTTTCGATTGCCAGCATGCCCTTGGTCTTCGCCAGCTTGAAGATGGCGTAGAGCAGGCTGAGCAGCTCCAGATAGTCTTCCTTCTTGTATTTCGGCCCCTTCATCGCAATGCCGAAGGCCTTGCCGGTCTTGCCGAGGATATGTTTCGGGTTGGCGACGACATAGGCGCAGCAGGCGCTGCCGAAAATGAGGGTGAACTCGAAGGGCTGCCACAGCAGACCCATCTTGCCGCCCATCGCCATATAGCTGCCGAAGCAGAAGACCAGCACGCCAACCCAGCCGATTATGATGAACATGCCGTTGCTTCCTCTGTCTTGCCCATCCGCTCAGGATGCCCGTTCTGGACACCCGCCGCCCGCTCTGTCCGCGCCTTGATAAGGAGTCTTCGTTAATATTCTTTTATCACAAGAAACGATCGACGTCTTATCCTCGCGCAAAAGCGGGGCGCGGTACTTGCGCGCACCGATAATAAACGATGAAGCAAGGGTTATGCCATATACGGTATTAACCTCATTCTTCTGGCGTGGCACCGCCAAGTAGCCGTGTCGGAAAGCCAGCCTTATTAAGCCTTTCCACGATCTCGCGCACATGATCGGAGGTGCGTGTCTCGATAACGGCATCCAGTTCGGCCAGCTTCACCGGCACATTGTAGAACAGGCGCTGGTGGTAGATTTCGACGATATTGCCGCCGCTGTCCCCGATCAGTCCGGCAATTTTTGCCAGGGTGCCGGGGCTGTCGCTGATCTCGCTGCGGATGCGCACCAGCTTGCCGTCGCGGGCGAGACCGCGCAGCAGCACGGAAGACAGCATCCGCGTATCGATGTTGCCGCCGCAGATGACGGCGCCGACGCGGCGACCGCGAAACCGCTCCGGATGGGCCAGCAGTGCTGC
>NZ_JAKUSO010000059.1:0-22451 GCF_022449305.1 Oceanibaculum sp.
ATCGTGCGCCGCTCAAAGGGCCATGCCCATTCGGTGATGAAGACCGGCCGCATGGTCGTCGATCTGGATGCGCGCACCGTGGAGGTGGAAGGCAAGCCCGTCCACCTGACCACCAAGGAATACGGCATCCTGGAACTGCTGTCGCTGCGCAAGGGCACGACGCTGACCAAGGAGATGTTCCTCAACCACCTCTATGGCGGCATGGACGAGCCGGAGCTGAAGATCATCGACGTGTTCGTCTGCAAGCTGCGCAAGAAGCTGTCCGTCGCCCTTGGCGGCGACAATTACATCGATACGGTCTGGGGCCGCGGCTATGTGCTGCGCGATCCGGAAGCCCAGCCGGAGGCGGATGTCGCGGCGGCCGGCAAGGGCAAGAAGGCGAAAACCCCAGCCAGCGCCACGGCCTGAAGCCCATACAAGCGGAAACAAAAAGGCGGCCTTCCGGGCCGCCTTTTCTTTTGTCCTGTCGTTTGCTGCCTAGCGTCCACCGGCCGCCGCATTCAGCGTCGGAGTGGCGGGCTTCGCGCCCGACACGGCCTGCGTCAGGCCATACAGCCCTCGCTCGCCGGGGATCGGCTGGAACTTGTCGGAAATGCCCAGCACCGTCTCCGCACCGCCCAGATACAGCACGCCATCCGGCGCCATGCGCTTGGCAATCGCCTCCAGCACCTTGGTCTTGGTCGGCTGGTCGAAATAGATCAGCACGTTGCGGCAGAACACCACATCGAACTGGCCGAGCGGCGTCAGATCATGCAGCAGGTTGTAGGTGCGGAACTGGATGTTCTCGCGTAGCGACGGGTCGACGCGCCACTTGTCGCCTTCCTGCTTGAAATACTTCACCAGCATGGTGATCGGCAGGCCGCGCTGCACCTCGAACTGGGAATAGACACCTTCCTTCGCCCGGTCGATCATGTTCTGGGCAAGGTCGGTGGCCAGCATCTCCACCTTCCACGCGCCGAAGGTCGCCTTTTCCTCGCGCAGCATCATGGAGATGGAATAGGGCTCCTGGCCGCTGGAGCAGGCAGCGCTCCAGATCCGGATGCGCTTGGTTGACTGCCGGGTCTCCATCAGCTTCGGCAGCACCAGCCGCTTCAGCTGGTCGAACGGCTTCATGTCGCGGAAAAACAGCGATTCGTTGGTCGTCATCGCCTCGACGACTGCCGGCACGATGCGGCTGTCCTTCTTCAGGCGGATCGCCTGGGCCAGCTCCTCCAGCGACTTCATGCTGAACTGGCGGGCAACCGGCATCAGCCGGCTTTCCAGCAGATAGACCTTGTCCGTCGTCAGCACGAGGCCGGACTGGTCCTTCAGCAGGGTGGCGAGCAGCGAGAAATCGTCGGGCTTCATGCTGCACTCCTCAGCGCGCGCTCGTAGAGATACGCGCTCATCCGATCAAGCGGCAGCACGGCACTGCACAGGCCGGCCGTCGCGACCGCACCGGGCATGCCCCAGACGACACTGGTTTCCTCATCCTGCGCGGCGACGGTGCCACCGGCCTGGACAGCGACTTCCGACCCGGCCTGGCCATCCTTGCCCATGCCGGTCAGCATCAGCACCAGCAGGCGGCTGCCATAGGCCTTGGCCAGGCTGCGCAGCATCGGATCGACCGACGGGCGGCAGAAATTTTCCGGCGGATTCTGGTTGAGGCGGATGATCTTCCGGCCGCCTTCCACCTCGATCACCATGTGGTAATTGCCGGGCGCCAGATAGATGCGGTTTGGTGTCACCACCTCACCATCCTTGCCCTCGCGGCAGTCCCAGCCGCTGGCACGCGACAGATGCTCGGCCAGGATCGGCGTGAAGGTCGCCGGCATGTGCTGGGTGATGAAGATGGGTTGCGGCAGATCGCGGCGCAGATTGCCCAGCACCTTCATCAGCGCCTGCGGACCGCCGGTCGAGGAGCCGATGGCAATCGCCTCCGGCTGCTGGCGGTTGGTGTCTGTGCGCAGGGCAATGCGGGCGGCGGGCTTCGCCACCGGTGCGGCAGCGGCGGGCCGCCGGTCAGCGCTGAAGCGCGCCGGCTGGGCAACCGATGGTGCCTTGCCGCCGCTGACCTTGCGGCGCGCGGCCCCCAGCACCTTGATCTTCTGCACCAGCTCGCGCTTGAAATCAGCGGCGGAGACCAGCGCCCCGGTGGTGGTCGGCTTCGGGATATAGTCCTTGGCACCGGCCTGCATGGCGCGCAGGCTGATATCGGCGTTCTTCAGCGTCAGCGTCGAGGACATGATGATCTGAAGATTCGGATTGATCTTCAGAAGCTTCGGCAGGGCCGTCAGCCCGTCCATGCGCGGCATCTCGATGTCCAGCACCGCGACCTCGATGTCGTTGCGCTCCAGCGCGCGCAAGGCCATCTCGCCATCGCCGACCGAGGCAACGATCTCGATGTCCGGCTCGGCCGATATCACCTTGGTGTACAGCCCGCGGATCACCGCCGAATCATCGACCAGCATGATGCGATAGGGCGCGCCCCCCGCTCCGCCACCTGCGGCACCGGCGGGCATCAGATCAGCCCCACTTGCTGGAACTTCGACTGGATGATCTCGCCGTCGAAAGGCTTCATGATGTACTCGTTGGCGCCTGCCATCAGGGCTTCCTGAATGCGCGACATTTCGTTTTCGGTGGTGCAGAACACGACCACCGGCTTGTCGCCGCCTTCCATAGCGCGCAAGGCCCTCAGAAACTCGATCCCGTTCATCACCGGCATGTTCCAGTCAAGCAACACCGCGTCGGGCATATTCTGCTTGCACGCCTCCACGGCCTGCTGCCCATCGGCTGCCTCGGACGTCGCGAAGGAAAGCTGCTCCAGGATTTTCCGGGCAACCATGCGAACCACGCGGGAATCATCGACTATCAGACAGGATTTCATGGGACCGCTTCTATTGCCTCGGCTTGGCGTCTTTGTTTTGCAAGAGAAAGGAACCGCCCTGGTGGCGACGGTCCCTTCCTGTCGTCATGCCCGGCCTCAGGCGGCCTGGGCGCGCGAGAAGTCGAGCAGCCGGTCGACGTCGATCAGCACCAGCAGCTTCTTGTCGAGCCGGGAAATGCCGCTCGACACCTCGCGCCAGCGCGGCTCCAGCGTCGGCGGATTATGCTCGAACGCCTGGTTGGAGAGGTTCAGCACCTCGCCCACCTGATCGACCATCAGGCTGTACAGCTCGCCATGGCTTTCGACCACGACGCTCATTCCCTTGCTATCCGACACCGGCGGCAGGCCGAGACGGCGGCGCATGTCGACCGCGGTCACAATGCGGCCGCGCAGGTTCAGCGAACCGGCAATCTCCGGCGGCGCCAGCGGGATGCGGGTGATCCGCTGCGGCCCCAGCACATCGTGCACGACGAGCACCGGGAAACCGAACATCTGCTCGGCGACGAAGACAGTAACATATTGCCGGGTCAGTTCCGCTGCCGGGTCGAGGACCTCAGTGGACTGACGGGTTACAAGATCGTTTGCCATCTTCTACCTCACATGATCCCGATGGTCTGCGACAGGGTTTGCAGCAGAGCGTCGCGGTCGTCTTTCGCGACATAATCGTTGAAGCCGGCCTCACGGCCACGGTCGAGGTCGCGCGGGCTGGTGTGCGAGGACAGCGCCACCATCGGCACGTCCTGCCAGCGGCTCTCACGCACCGCCTTGGCGAAGTCGAAGCCGCTCATGCCCGGCATCTCGATGTCGCTGACGATGACATCGAAATCGCGGCCTTCCTCACAATAGGACAGGGCCGTGCTGGCATTTTCCGCCGCCGTGACCTCATAGCCCGCCACGGTCAGCAGCGGCGTCAGCAGGTTGCGGAAGAACGGGCTGTCATCGACCAGCAGCACGCGCTTGCCGGTCAGGTCCTTCTTTTCCTCCGGCAGCGTGGCATCGGCATCGAACCAGTCGGCGAAGGCCTGCGACAGGTAGTGGCCGGCGTCGATGACCTCGGTCGCCTTGCCGCCGATGATGGCGCTGCCCATCAGGCCGCGCCGCTCGGTCTTCATGTTGATCTCGATACGGTCCTCGATGATATCGACGATCTCGTCGACCATCAGGCCCATCGCCCGCTCCTTCTCGGCGAACACCAGCACCGGCTGGGTGCCCTCGGACTTCACCTGATAGCCGTCGAAGATCGGCACCAGCGGCATCAGGCGGCCGCGATACTGCACCACCGGACGGCCATCCGACCATTCGACCTTGGAGCAGTCGATCTCCTCCAGGCGTGCCACCAGGGCCAGCGGCACCGCCTTCGGGCTTTCGTCGCCGGCACGGAACACCAGCAGCGAGGTCCGGGCGCGCGAGGCGCTGGAATCGATGGCCAGGGTCTCGTTGCGCTTGTCGTCCAGGGTGACGCCGATCTCGCCGGTCGCGGCGGCGATGCCGTTGGGATCGAGGATCATGATGACACTGCCATCGCCCAGGATGGTGTTGCCGGAGAACAGCGAGATGGAGCGCAGGATCGGCGCCACCGGCTTCACCACGATTTCCTCGGTGTCGAACACGCGGTCGACGATGATGCCGAAGGTATAGGTACCGACCTGGGTGACGACGATGAAGCTGTCGCGCTCGCCGTCGGTCTCCACCGCGTCCATGTCCAGCATCTTCGCCAGCGACACCAGCGGCAGCAGGCGGTCGCGCAGGCGCAGCACCGGCACATCGTTCAGCATCTCGATCTGATGCTCGGAATTGTTCGAGGCACGCACTAGCTCGACCACGCTGATCTGCGGGATCGCGAAACGCTCGCCCCGGCATTCCACGACCAGCGCGGAGACGATGGCCAGCGTCAGCGGGATCTTGATCATGAAGGTCGAGCCCTTGCCTTCCTGGCTGTTGAGCTCAATGGTGCCGCCGATCTTCTCGATGTTGGTGCGCACCACATCCATGCCGACGCCGCGGCCGGACACGGAGGTTACCTGCGCCGCCGTCGAGAAGCCGGCCTTGAAGATGAACTGCTGGATCTGCTGGGTGGTCATGCCTTCCAGGTCGGCCTCGCTGGCCAGCCCGTTCTGCAGCACCTTCTGCTTGATCTTCTCGATGTTCAGGCCGCGCCCATCATCGTTGATCTTGATGATGATGTGGCCGCCCTCATGATAGGCGTTCAGCGTGATGACGCCGGTCTCCGGCTTGCCGGCCGCTAGGCGGTCGGCAATCGACTCGATGCCGTGATCGGCCGAGTTGCGCACCATGTGGGTGAGCGGATCCTTGATCAGCTCCAGCACCTGGCGGTCAAGCTCGGTGTCGGCGCCCAGCATGCGCAGATCGATCTTCTTGTTCAGTTCGTGCGACAGGTCGCGCACGATGCGCGGCAGCTTCGCCCAGGCATTGCCAATCGGCTGCATGCGGGTCTTCATGACACCGTCCTGCAGCTCCGACGTCACCTGCGACAGGCGCTGCAGCGGCACGGTGAATTCCGAATCCTTGTAGCGCCGCATGATCTGCAGCAGCTGGTTGCGGGTCAGCACCAGCTCGCTGACCATGGTCATCAGGTTCTCCAGCAGCTCGACCGAGACGCGGATGGTCTGGTTCGCGACCGAGGATTCCTTGCTCTCGTCGGCACTCCGCGCGACCTCGGTCGCGGGCTTGCTGGCAGCCGGAACGGCAGCCGGCTTGCTCGGCACGGCGGCGGCGACAGGCTCCTCTTCCTCTTCTTCCTCAGGCTGCGACGGCGCCATGTCTTCCGGCCCAGGGGTCGCCAGGAACACCGCCTCCAACTCGTCCAGCGACACCTCGCCCGGGCGCGTGCCGACCTCGCCTTCATTGCCGCCCATCGCGGCAGCCTCTTCCTCGGCGGCCATCACTGGCTCCTCGGCAGGCGCGGCGGCAGCGGCAGCCGTCTCTATGGTAACGGTGGTCTCGCCGGCGGCCATCGCGTCCAGGGCGGCGATCAGATCGCTGTCCTCGCCTTCCGGCTCGGCCTCGGTCTCCTCCAGCACCTGGATGATCATCTTGATCCGGTCGAGCGAGGCCAGGATCAGCGTCACCGCCTGCGGCGTCACTTCCAGCTCGCCATCGCGGAACCGGCCCAGCACGTTTTCGGAGGCATGCGCGACCGCTTCCAGTCGCGGCAGCCCCAGGAACCCGCAGGTGCCCTTGATGGTGTGAACGATGCGGAAGATGTTGCTGAGCAGTTCCGGATCGTTCGGGTTCTGCTCCAGGCGCACCAGCTCAACGTCCAGCGTCCCCAGATTCTCGACCGTCTCCGTCAGGAATTCGTTGAGCAGATCATCCATGCTAGACCGTCCTTACGTCATGTAGCCGCGAGAGCGCCGTCAGCGACGATTTCGCCACGGCCATATTAACCAATGAAGGCATACTGAAACAGGACCTTTAAAACTTAGTAAACGTGGCAAAATATTTTTTCGTAAAATCGTACATAATTGCAAATCGAGGCCTGACCAGCCTTTTCCGGGCCGATTCGCACAGCTACACGGTCAGGATGATTGCCCCGTTTTCCTTGGCGATGCGTATCTGCTCGCCACGCCGCGCGGCGATCAACCCGGCGAGATAGGCCGGTGCCGCACGGGGGTCGAGGTCTTCCGGCACAGCGGCCCCGGTCATGCCCGCCAGCAACGCCGCTTCCGTGCCACCCTCCAGCCGGGCATCGGCGCCGGCGGCGCGAATCTGCAGCACCGCGTTACCATCGCCACCGTCAAGCCGCAGGACGCCGCCCCGCGGCAGGGATTCGGCGGCGATGATGGCCAGCAGCAGCACCAGCCGTGCAGCACCCGGACCGGCGGGCAGGCGGTCCAGCGCCCAGTCCGGTCGTACCTTGCCTTCCTGCAGATAGGCCTCGAGCAGGCGGCGGCATTCTTCGGCCGGGAAATTGTCGCGCTCACCGGAGCTGCCAAAGGTGACGCGGAACAGGCTGAGCTTGGCCGACAGCTGGCGCGCGCTGCGGCCGACCAGCGCCATCGCCTCGCCGGTCATGTCATCCCCTGTCATGTCGTTTCCGGCCATATCCTCGCCGCCGAACTCCTCGACCAGCTCGATGCCGTTGACGATGGCGCCGGCCGGGCTGATGAGGTCGTGGCACAGGCGGGAGATCAAAAGATCCATGACCCGCGACTCGATCTGCATTCGCATCTCCTTTTGCTCTATCCTGCCCGCCTTGAACGCAATTGGCGAGGCGAGGCTTAGAAACCGGCATGACGTCCGACCGACGCTACTCACCCTCATCGCCCTATCGCGGCGTGACCATCCTGACGCCCGGCATGCTTGTGCGCCATCCCACCGAGGAGGATTGGGGCATAGGCCAGGTTCAGTCCGTGATCGGCAACCGTGTCACCGTGAATTTCGAACATGTGGGTAAACATTTGATAAATGGCGACGTGATTGCCCTTGTTCCGCTGGACGAAAGCTGACGGATCGCGCTAGGCCTAGTCAGCAAACGGACCAGACGACACATAAGGTCCGGACAGATTGAGGGAGAAAGCCATGCCGCAGGACGGACAGAAGCCGTCAGGCGACGACGCAGCCATCGCCCCCGTAGCCCATCGGCCGGGGCGGCAAATGGGTCGTCTCGCAGGCCGCGATGGTGAGGCTGGCCAGCGCCGGGCCCGTGCCTTCGCCAAGGGCCGGCAGGTGGACCCCAAGGCCATTGTCGAACTTGACTGGCTGCTGGCGGACCGTCCGAAGAGCCGCGACCTGCTGATCGAGCATCTGCACGCCATCCAGGATCATTACGGCCATCTCTCGGCCCGGCATCTGGCGGCGCTGGCCCATCTGATGCGCCTGCCGATGGCGGAAGTGTATGAGGTTGCCACCTTCTACGCTCATTTCGATGTGGTGAAGGAAGGCGAGGAGGCACCGGGCCTGACCATCCGGGTCTGCGACAGCCTGAGCTGCCGGCTGAACGGCGCGGAGGCGATCATCGCCGATCTGGAGACCGATCCGCCGCGCGGCCGGCGCGTCCTGCGCGCGCCCTGCATGGGCGCCTGCGACAAGGCGCCGGTGGCCGCCTATGGCCGCATCCAGCTGACCGGTTGCACGGCTGAGATGCTGCGTGCCGGCGGTCCCTTCCCGCAGCCTGAGGCGGTGCCCTATGACGGGCTGGCAGTCTATATCGAGGGCGGCGGCTACGATCTGCTGCGCGATCTGCGCAAAGGCCGGCTGAGTGCCGAGGACATCATCGCCCAACTCGGCGAAGCTGGCTTGCGCGGCCTGGGCGGTGCCGGCTTCCCGACCGACCGGAAATGGGCGCTGGTGCGCAGCCAGCCCGGCCCGAAATATCTGGCGATCAACGCCGACGAGGGCGAGCCCGGCACCTTCAAGGACCGCTTCTATATGGAGCGCGATCCGCACCGGCTGTTCGAGGGCATGCTGATCGCGGCCACCGTCACCGGCTGCGAGGATATCTATCTCTATCTGCGCGACGAATATCCGCATCTGCGCGGCACTCTCGCCCTGGAACTGCATCATCTGCGGGAGTCCGGCATTCCCGGCGACATCCGCATCCATCTGCGGCGCGGCGCCGGCGCCTATATCTGCGGCGAAGAATCGGCGATGATCGAATCGATCGAGGGCAAGCGCGGCCTGCCCCGCCACCGCCCGCCCTATGTCGCGGAGAAGGGCATCTTCGGGCGGCCAACGCTGGTGAACAATGTCGAGACGTTGTTCTGGGTGCGCGACATATTGCAGGATGGGGCGGACTGGTTCGCTGGGCTGGGGCGGCGCGGCCACAAGGGCATCCGCGCCTTCTCCGTCTCCGGCCGGGTGCGGGAGCCTGGCGTGAAGCTGGCGCCGGCCGGCATCACCGCGCGCGAGCTGATCGACGAATATTGCGGCGGCATGGCGGACGGCCACGCCTTCAAGGCCTATCTGCCAGGCGGTGCCTCGGGCGGCATCCTGCCGGAAAGCCTTGCCGACATCCCGCTCGATTTCGGCACGCTGGCCGAGCATGGCTGCTTCGTCGGCAGCCATGCCGTCATCATCCTGTCGGACAAGGACAATGTGGCCGACGCGGCGCTGAACCTGATGCGCTTCTTCGCGCATGAAAGCTGCGGCCAGTGCACGCCCTGCCGACTGGGTACCGAGAAGGCGGCGGCACTGATGGCGGAGCGGGAATGGGACGAAACCCTGCTGGGCGATCTCGCACAGGCGATGCGGGATGCCTCGATCTGCGGGCTGGGACAGGCCGCCCCCAACCCGATGATGAGCGTGCTGAAATTCTTCCCGGAAGACATTGCGGGGAAACGGCCATGACCGGCCCCATCCGCTTCACTCTGGACGGGCACGAGGTCGAGGCCGCGCCCGGTGAGACGATCTGGCAGGCCGCGCAGCGTCTGGGTACCGAGATTCCGCATCTCTGCCACAAGCCCTCCCCCGGCTACCGCCCCGATGGCAATTGCCGCGCCTGCATGGTGGAGATCGAGGGCGAACGCACGCTGGCAGCCTCCTGCATCCGTCAGCCCGCCGCCGGCATGAATGTGAAAACCGCCTCGGAGCGTGCGAAAGCGTCGCGACGCATGATCTTCGAGCTGCTGCTGGCCGACCAGCCGGCGCGGGAGCAGGCGCATGATCCGGCCAGCAGCTTCTGGCACTGGGCGCAGGCGATGGATGTGGCGGACAGCCGTTTCCCGGCACGGCCCGCCCGCCCGAAGCCGGATTCCAGCCATCCCGCCATCGCGGTCAATCTGGATGCCTGCATCCAGTGCAACCTGTGCGTCCGCGCCTGCCGAGAGGTGCAGGTGAATGACGTGATCGGCATGGCCGGACGCGGCCATGAGTCCGAGATCGTGTTCGATTTCGCCGACCCGATGGGTGACAGCACCTGCGTGGCCTGCGGCGAATGCGTGCAGGCGTGCCCGACCGGCGCGCTGATGCCGGCCAGCCTGCTGAAGGAGGATGGCCTGCCCGGCAAGCAGCCGGAGCGCACGGTGGACAGCCTGTGCCCCTATTGCGGCGTCGGTTGCCAGCTGACCTTCCAGATATCAGATAACCGGATTCTTGCAGTGAAGGGCCGCGACGGTCCGGCCAACCACAACCGGCTGTGCGTGAAGGGGCGCTACGGGTTCGACTATGTGCATTCGCCGGAACGGCTGACAAAGCCGCTGATCCGCCGGGAAGATGCCCCGAAGGCACGCGCGCTGGAGGTCGATCCCGCCAACCCATTGACGCATTTCCGCGAGGCAAGCTGGGAGGAAGCGCTGGAGGTTGCGGCATCCGGCCTTGCCCGCATTCGCGACACCCACGGGCCCGACGCGCTGGCCGGTTTCGGCTCCGCCAAGGGCTCGAACGAGGAGGCCTATCTGTTCCAGAAGCTGGTTCGCACCGGCTTCGGCACCAACAATATCGACCATTGCACACGGCTGTGCCACGCCTCCTCGGTCGCGGCGTTGATGGAGGGCATTGGTTCCGGCGCGGTGACGGCACCCTTCTACGACTGCGCCCATTCCGACGTGATCATCGTCATCGGCGCCACGCCGACGGTGAACCATCCGGTTGCCGCGACCTTCATCAAGAACGCGGCCAAGCGCGGCGCGAAGCTGGTGGTCATGGACCCGCGCGGCCAGGGGCTGACGCGCCACGCCCATCTGCATCTGCAATTCCGCGGCGGAACCGATGTGGCTCTGCTGAACGGCATGATCCATACCATCATTGAGGAAGGGCTGACCGACCCCGCCTATATCGAGCGCTTCACCGAGGGCTTCGAGGAGCTGAAGGCCCGCACCGCCGCCTTCACCCCGGAACGCATGGAAGGCGTGTGCGGCATTCCCGCCGCCACCATCCGCGAGGTCGCCAGGCTGTATGCGCAGGCCAAGGCGGCGATGATCTTCTGGGGCATGGGCGTCTCGCAGCACACCCATGGCACCGACAATGCGCGCTGCCTGATCGCGCTGGCGCTGCTGACCGGGCAGGTCGGGCGGCCCGGCACCGGGCTGCACCCCCTGCGCGGCCAGAACAATGTGCAGGGCGCATCCGACGCCGGCCTGATCCCGATGTTCCTGCCGGATTACCGCCCGGTCGGCGATGCGGAAATCCGCGGCAGCTTCGAGGGCGCCTGGGGACACGACATCGCCCCGCAGGCCGGGCTGACCGTGGTGGAGATCATGAATGCCGCCCATCGCGGCGAGATACGCGGCATGTACATCATGGGCGAGAACCCGGCCATGTCGGACCCGGACCAGGCCCATGTGCGCGAAGCGCTGGCGAAGCTCGACCATCTGGTGGTGCAGGAAATCTTCCTGACCGAGACCGCCGCCTTCGCCGATGTCATCCTGCCGGCGACCGCCTTCCCGGAGAAGGATGGCAGCTTCACCAACACCAACCGGCAGGTGCAGATTGGCCGCAAGGCCATCGACGCACCGGGCGATGCGCGGCCCGACTGGTGGATCATCCAGGAGATCGCCAACCGGCTGGGCCTCCGCTGGCACTACAGCCACCCGCGCGAGGCCTATGAGGAGATGCG
Organism: Oceanibaculum sp.; assembly: GCF_022449305.1. Classification (NCBI taxonomy): domain Bacteria; kingdom Pseudomonadati; phylum Pseudomonadota; class Alphaproteobacteria; order Rhodospirillales; family Oceanibaculaceae; genus Oceanibaculum; species Oceanibaculum sp. The sequence goes on from NZ_JAKUSO010000059.1 coordinate 11,382, forward strand.
CGGCCTGATGCCCTCGATCCGGGGCATCAGCTGGGAGCGGCTGGAACGCGCGGGCTCCGTCACCTATCCCTGCGACAGCGCGGACGATCCGGGACAGGAGGTGATCTTCGGCGACGGCTTTCCGACGGAGAGCGGCAAGGCACGCTTCGTCGCCGCCGACATTCTGCCGCCGGACGAGATGCCGGACAAAGACTATCCCTTCGTGCTGACCACCGGGCGGGTGTTGGAACACTGGCATACCGGCGCCATGACACGGCGCGCCACCGTGCTGGACGCCATCGAGCCGGAACCCTTCTGCCATCTGTCGCCGGCCGATCTGGTGGCAGCCGGTATCGAGCCGGGGGAGACGATCCGGGTGCGCACGCGGCGCGGCGCCATCGCGCTGAAGGCTCGCGCCGACACCGACATGCCCAGCGGCACGATCTTCATCCCGTTCTGCTATGCGGAGGCGGCGGCCAATTTCCTGACAAATCCGGCGCTCGATCCGTTCGGCAAGATACCGGAGCTGAAATTCTGCGCCGCGCGGGTGGAACGCACCAATCTGGAAGCGGCGGAGTAGCACCGTTCCCCCTCACCCAGCTCCCCCAAGGGGGCGAGGAAAAAGAAATAGGAATCGCCTATCGGTGCCGCTTTCTTCAGCCGTCATTCCCGGCCTTGTGCCGGGAATCCAGGGTCCAGCCTGCTCCGGCGGTCATCCAGCGAGCGGAGGCCTAGACCCCCGCAACAAGTGCGGGGGTGACGGGCGGAGTAGGTGGCGACGGAATAGAGTGGGCGCGCAGCGTCCGGGTGAGGGGAGACCGTTTCCCCTACTCCTCGACCGCGTCCACGTCAATGGGCACGCCGGGCGCGTATTTCGTGGTCTGCAGCACCTGCATGGTCTTCACATGGTTCACGTTCGGCGCGGCGGTCAGCCGTTCGTCCACGAAGGTCTTGTAAGCATCCCAGTTCTCCGCCACGACCTTCAGCAGGAAATCCGCCTCGCCGGCCAGCATGTGGCACTCGCGCACCTCGGCCCAGCCATTCACCGTGTCCTCGAACATCCGGAGGTCGGCCTTGGCCTGGCTGGACAGGCCGATCAGCGCGAACACCGTCAGCTCATAGCCCAGCAGTTCCGGCGCGATATCGGCGTGGTAGCCGCGGATGAAGCCCGCCTCCTCCAGCGCGCGCACGCGGCGCAGGCAGGGCGGTGCGGAGATACCGGCGCGGCGCGCCAGATCCACATTGGTCATCCGCCCATTCTGCTGAAGATCGTCGAGGATGCGTCGGTCGATACGGTCGAGTTTCACGCGCCGGGTCGGCATAAGGCTTCCTTGGAGGGTGAGAGGCTTGATACCGGGCCTCCCTGCTGGCCCGATTTTGCGCAACTATATAACAACAAGTCGCAAGTCGTGCAATTATGTTGCGCAATATTTTTACCCGGCGCGCATCCGGCTTGCCCGTCCTTATCGCGCATGTCAGGGTGCCGCCCCTTCACGGCGTTCACGGGAATTATGCGCGCATGGACACAGCGGCACTGACCTGCTGGGTGGTGACCGACGGCAAGGTCGGCATGGAGATTCAGGCCATCGGCCTTGCCGAGGCGCTGAGCATCCAGCCGGTGGTGAAGCGGATCGCCCCCGCCCTGCCCTGGCGCTGGCTGCCGCCCTCCCCGCTCTGGGCCTCGCTTGGCGCCGCCGGGCCGGGCGGCGACCGCCTGGACCCGCCCTTCCCCGATATCCTGATCGCCAGCGGCCGGCAGTCGGCCGGCCCCGCCATCGCCATGCGCAAGGCGAGCGGCGGCAGGACCTTTACCGTGCAGATACAGGACCCGAAGGTCGATCCCCGGCATTTCGACCTGATGATCGTGCCGGAACATGACACGGTGCGCGGCGACAATGTGTTCACCACCTTCGGTTCGCTGAACCGCGTCACCCGCGCCCGGCTGGACGATGAGGCCGCGAAGTTCGCGCAGCAACTCGCCCATCTGCCGCGCCCGCTGGTGACCGTCTCGGTCGGCGGCAGCAATGACCGCTACCGGCTGGACATGGCCGCCATCGATACGTTGTGCGACCGGTTGCTGGCGCTGACGCGGGAACAAGGCGTGGGCCTTGCCGTCACCCCCTCGCGGCGCACCGGTGCGGAGAATGAACGCCGCCTGCGCGAGCGGCTGGCCGGCGCGCCGGCGGTGGTCTGGGACGGCACCGGCGACAACCCCTATTTCGGCTATCTGGGCCTCGCCGACTATCTCGTCGTCACCTGCGATTCGGTGAACATGGTCTCGGAGGCCTGCGCCACCGGCAAGCCGGTGCATGTCGTCATGCTGGAGGGCGGCAGCGCCAAATTCACGCGCTTCCACGATGCGATGCGCAAGGCCGGCTATACGCGGCCCTTTACCGGCGCGCTGGAGGACTGGACCTACACGCCGCTGGACGAGACCGCCCGCGCCGCCGCTGAGGTAACGCTCCACCTCACCCTGCGACAGCCTGCGGCATGACGCGGCGTTGTAATTGACGGCGGCGGGCCGTACATATTCGGTCATGCAAATGGGTGGCCCGCGATGAGCATGATCGATCTGGACTCCTTCCGCGCGAAGACGCTGGAAAGTGACCCCTTCCCCTATCTGGTGCTGGAGAATTTCGTGCGGCCCGATGTCGCCGCCGAGATCGAGCGCGATTTCCCGGATATCGGCAAGGGCGGCAGCTACGACCTGTCCACCGTCACGCCCGGCCCCGCCATGCAGGCGTTGATCGGGGAGCTTCAGGGCGATGCCGTGCGCGATGCCTTCGCGGAGAAGTTCGGCATCGACCTGACCGGCCGCCCCACCACCTTCACCCTGCGTGGCATGAGCCGGGAGAAGGATGGCCGCATCCACACCGACAGCAAGACCAAGCTGATCACCGTGCTGATCTACCTGAACCGCGACTGGCAGGACGGTGCCGAGGGCGGGCGGCTTCGCATGCTGCGCTCCTCCAGCGATCTGGAAGACTATGTCGCCGAGGTGCCGCCCGGATTCGGCACCATGGTCGCCTTCAAATGCGTGGACAATGCCTGGCACGGGCACAAGCCCTTCGTCGGGCAGCGCCGCTCCATCCAGCTGAACTGGGTGGTCAGCGAGGAGGCCGTCGCCGCCAGCCGCAGCCGGCACCGCATCTCCGCCTTCTTCAAGAAGCTGCTGCCGGCCTGATCCGGCGCTCCCGATAACAAGAAACCGAAAAGCGACGCGACATGGCGCTGAAGATCGAGACCTTCAACAATTTGACCGGCGGCCACGCCTTCTTCAAGGCGATCGGCCATCCGCTGTCGCTGGCGCCGATTACCGCGCTGCTGGAGAAGCTGGGCAAGGCCGGGCCGGTCGCGGTGTACGACCCGCTGGGCTTCCTGCAGCCCTTCGCGGAAATCCATAGTATGGGCGGGCTGAGCCTCGCCGGCCTCTATGTCCAGAATATCGACAAGGTGGGCGATACCCTGCTCGGCCAGCCGGCGCAGCCGGTGACCGCGCTGAAGGACAGCGGCGCCAAGGCCGTGTTCGTCGTCGCCTATGACGCCGGCCGGCTGATCGACCATATCCGCCATCTGGTGCCCGCCGGGGCAAGCATCGCCTCGCTGGATGAAGCCCGGCTGCCCGAGGACATGCTGACCAACCGGCGCACCTATCTCGACCCGTTGAACTTCGCCACCAACATCGCGCTGTTCCGCGACGGGGGCGGCCATCATACCCGCGTGGTAACAGCGAATTACTGGGCCGGCTACGGCGCCACCGGCGTCTCGCTCTGGTGCTGCCTGTTCGATGCCGATGGCAAGCGGCTGGCCGACTGGCGCGAGACCCTGCCGGACGCCGCCGCCAGCGTGGTGCTGGACAGCAAGGAGGTTCGCGCCCGCCTTGGCCTCGGCGATTTCTGCGGCAGCCTGCTGCTGCACGCCATCGGGGTGCGCGGCCATGATGTCGTGAAATACGCGCTGGATACCTATGGCGATGCGACGTCAATGCTGTCCTGTACCCATGACGCCAATGCCTGGCCGGCCGATTTCTATGCCGGCCTGCCCGCTCCGGCAGAGGGCGAGCGGGTGCTGCTCTGGCTGCAGAACGCGCATCCCGCCCCGATCCCGGCCGGCGGCATCGGCCTCAACCTGATGGGTAGCCAGCAGATCGCCTGGCTCGACCGGGAAATCCCCGGCTTCGGCTGTCATGCGCTGGAGGTCGCCGAACTGCTGCCGGATGCACGCTGGCCGCAGCAGATCGAAATCCAGGCCGGCAAGTATATCGTCCGCCCGCGCTACGAGGTGGTGCAGGAAAATGGCCGCCGCCGCATCGCGCATGCCAATGTGGAGCGCGTCGATCTGAAGCCCGATCCACGCCTGCCGGAGATTTCCAACCTGATGGGCAAGGGCTTCGTGCTGCCGGCCCCGGTGCTGCCGACCGACCGTTTCGAGTCGATCCTGCTGCCCACCCCGATGGCCACCACGCAGGATACTTTGCCCGTCGCGGTCGCAATCTATGACGAGAAGGGCCGCGAGGTCGCACAGCAGCGCCTCGGTACGCTGAAGCGCAGCGACAGCGTCGCGGTCGAGCTGAAGACGCTTGTGAACGGCCATCTGAAGGGCGGCTATGGCCATGTCGAGCTGATCTACGACTTCGCCAATGGCGGCGCCGGCGATGGCTGGCTGCACGGCCTGTTCCGCTATCGCGACCGGCTGACTGGCCATGCCGCCGATTCCAGCTTCGGCGCGCATATCTTCAACACGGTGCTGACCTACAGGAACGAGCCGCAGAGCTATGCCGGCCGCGCGCCCGGCCTCTCGACCCGGCTGTTCCTGCGCCTGGGCTCCGAACCGCTCGACACGATCTGCCACCTGATCTATCCGGCCTCCACGCCCTGGCACGGCACCTCGCAGACCGATCTGGTGCTGACCTCGGCAAAGGGTGAGGAGATCGCCACGAAGCGGGTGGAGATCGCCTGCTCTGGCAGCTTCTTCTTCCGCTATTCCGAAGTGTTCGACGACGCCACGCGGGCGAAGGCCGGCGATGGTGCCTACATCCTGATCCGCGACGTGACCTGCCGGTTGTTCGGCTTCCACGGGCTGATCCACGAGGCAGGGCCGGATGGCGCCTTCAGCCTGGACCATATGTTCGGCTTCTGAGCGATGACGGATATCCGCCTGCGGCTGGCCGGTGCTGAGGATATTCCGGCCATTGCCGGGCTGATCCGCGACATCGACCTGTATTACCGCTCGCCGGATGTCCAGACGGTCGAGGCGACCGAGGCTAAGCTGCGCCAGCATGATTTCGGCGGCACCGCCAAGTTCGAGATATTGCTGGCCGAGGCCGATGACGGCGAGGGCTGGCAGGCCGCCGGCATCGCCACGCTGGCGACGCTCTATTCCACCAACGCCTCGCGGCCGGCCTTCTTCATCAAGGATCTGTTCGTGCGGGAGGCCTGGCGCGGCCATGGGCTGGGCCGGCAGCTGATGCGCCGGATCGCGGCGCTGGCGCTGGAACGCGATTACGCCCGCATCGACTGGACCGCCGAATCCGGCAGCCCGGACACGCTGCGCTTCTACGATGCCATCGGCGCGCAGCGGCGGGAGGAGAAAATCTTCTTCCGCCTGAATGGCGAAAACCTGCGCAGGCTGGCGGAGGAATAAGTCCTTCCGGCAACACAAAAAGCCGCCTCACCGAGGCGGCTTAAAATGTCCCGTGCAAGGGAAGAAGGGCTGTTTAGAAGCCCTCGCGCTCCAGGCGCTTGCGCAGCAGCTTACGATGCCGGCGCACGGCTTCCGCCTTTTCGCGGGCGCGCTTCTCGGACGGCTTTTCGTAGTTACGGCGCAGCTTCATCTCCCGGAAGACACCTTCGCGCTGCATCTTCTTCTTGAGGGCGCGGAGGGCCTGATCGACGTTATTGTCACGGACGACTACTTGCACGGCAGATACTGCTCCTAAGGTCTAATTCGTTCGGGACGGATCAGGGCGCGCCATAGGGCCCGACCGACTTCCATCCATCGAGAGGCGCGCTTGATAGCATAAGCCTTCCCGCTTGTGAAGGGGGTCGAGTCGGCTTTACCGACACCGTACCGCGCCCCATATTGCTAGTTATGAGCATAAAACCGATCCTGCGCATGGGCCACCCCGTGCTGGCCCGCATTGCCGACCCGGTCCAGAACCCGGCCAGCCCCGCCATCGCCGCGCTGGTGGAGGATATGAAGGACAGCCTGGCCGCCGTCGGCGGCACCGGCCTTGCCGCACCGCAGATCGGCGTGCCGCTGCGCGTCGTCATCTTTGCCGTGCCGCCGCACCGGACCACGGGCGCGCCGGACGACGAACCGCAGGACCTGATTGAGCTGATCAACCCGGAGATCGAGCCGCTGGGGCCGGAGATCGCGCTGGGCTGGGAAGGCTGCCTGTCGATTCCCGGCATGCGCGGCGAGGTGCCGCGCCCCGCGCGTATCCGCTATCGCGGGCTGCGCCTCGATGGCACGATGGTGGAGCGTGAGGTTGGCGGCTTTCATGCCCGTGTCGTGCAGCATGAGTGCGACCATCTGGACGGGATGCTCTACCCCATGCGCATGACCGATATGCGAAGCTTCGGCTTCACCGACGAACTGATCGCCGCCGGTACGGCGGCCCCGTTTCCGCAACCGGCAAAGGTGTCCTGATGGCCCGAACCGCTAGCAAGAAGATGGATATGGACGATCTTCCCACCCTGCGCGACGCGCTGATCGAGGCGACGCTGCCGCACATCGCCTTCGATGGATGGGCCGCGCAGGCGCTGCGCCATGGTGCTGCCGACCTGGAACTGCCGCCTGAAGCGGTCGAGCGCGCCTTCCCCGGCGGCGCGGCGGATGCTGTGGCGCATTTCATCGCCAAGGCCGACCGCGAGATGCTGGACGCGCTGGACAAGATGGACCTGCCGTCGATGAAGGTGCGCGATCGTATCGCCACCGCGATCCGCGTGCGGCTGGAACAGGCCGCCGACCACAAGGAAGCGGTGCGCAAGGCACTCGCCTTCACCGCGCTGCCGCAGTATGCCGGCCTGGCGCTGAAATCGCTCTACCGCACGGTGGATGCCATCTGGTACGCGGCGGGCGACACCGCGACGGACTATAATTTCTACACCAAGCGCGCCCTGCTGGCCGGCGTCTATTCGGCGACGCTGCTGTACTGGCTGGAGGACAAGTCGGAAGGGCACGAGGCGACATGGGCCTTCCTCGACCGGCGTATCGCCAATGTGATGAGCATTCCGAAGCTGACCGGCAAGCTGCGCGGCGTGGCGGGCAAGCTGCCCAACCCGTTCCTGCTGTTCCGGGGACCGAAGGGCGGGCGGCGCGGCCCGTTCCGGCCAGCTGCCTAACTGACTTCCGCCTAAAGCCAGACAGGCTCGTGGCTGCCGAGCGGCATGGAAGGCCGCTCCCAGACTGGCGGCGTTTCCGACAGCAACCCGGCATGGCGCACGGCGGTCAGCCGCCCGAAGCCGGATGGACTCTCTTCCAGCAGGTCGGCGACATCCTCCTGTGACGGATCGGGGGCCGAGAACCCGCCCTCGATACGGCCCAGCCCGCGCAGCCAGTGCCCGGTCTGCGCCAGCGACACGCGCACATGCCAGCTGCCGCCCTCCTGCATCTGCCGGGCGAGCGCGGCCATCGCGCCATAGGCCATCAGATAGCCCGACGCATGGTCGAGCGCCTGTGCGGGCAACGGCTTCGGCCCGTCGATGCCGGCAGCCTCGGCCTCCGCCACATTCAGGCCGGATGCGGTCTGCACCAGCGAATCGAAGCCGCGCCGCCCGGCCCACGGCCCGTCAGGACCATAGGCCGATAGCGTCACATAGATGATGCCGGGACGGATCGCCGCCGCCTGCGCCGGCCCGAAACCCAGCGACCCGATGCCGCCCGGCCGGTAGCCCTGCACCAGCACATGCGCGTTACGCAACAGCGCCGTGAACCGTTCCTTGTCCGCCGCCGCACGCAGGTCGAGCTGCGTTGTCCGCTTACCGCGCCCGGTATCGATCACCAGCGGCGCCACCGAGGGCAGATGCGGCGCGGTCACCAGCAGCACGTCGGCGCCATGGGCGGCTAGCGTGCGTCCGGCGACCGGGCCGGCGATGATGCGCGTAAGGTCGAGAACCCGCACACCGGAAAGTGGCCGTTCATCGGGCGGAAGCGTCAGGGGCGGGGCGTCGCCGATCTTCTCCAGGCTCATGACCGGCAATGCAGCGACCGCCTGCCCCTGCGGGTGCGCGTCCCATTCGGCAAAGCTGCGCATGGCGGTGACGACCAGCCTTGCCTCGGCGGCCTGGTGCTCGAAAGCTTCCGCCTTCCAGCCCTTCAGCGCCTCGGCAACCGCCACGCGCTCGCCGGCACAGCCCAGGATCGCCAGCACGCCGTCGCGGTGATGCGGGAAGTTGGTGTGCAGCCGCACCCAGCGCCCGTCGCCACAGCGATAGGTGCCGGCAATGCTGTCCCACAGCTCCGGTGCCGGACCGCCACCGACGCGCAGATAGCGCTCGCTGCGGAACTCCACGGCAGCATGGCGCATATCGACGCTGACGGATTGTTCGCGGCCGCTGCGCAGCCGGTCCAGCTCCGCCGCCGCCAATGCCGAGGCGGCGATGCTGGCCTGCGCCGCCGTCCCGACCGCGAAGGAGGATGGCAGCGCCGGCTCCGCCCCGGTCAGGGTGACGCGCGACAGCGCCGCCTCCGACTGCCCCAGCAGCCGCCACAGGCCGGCGAGTGCGGCAGCGGGAGCGGTCGCCATCACATCACCGCGGCGTCTTGAACTCGATCTCGACGAAGACGATCTCACGGTCGGTCAGGTTGATGACGTCATGCTCGACGCCGGAATCGCGGTAATAGGACTGGCCCATCTTGATCGGACCTTCGGTGCGGCTGCCATCGGGATGCTGCAACGTCAGCACGCCATCCGTCATCGGCACCACGACATAGTCATAGCCATGCTTGTGCCAGCCGGTCGCATGGCCCGGAGGGAAGCGCCACTCGGTCACGCAGACGCGCTCATTATCCACCTGCTGGGTGGCGATGGCGGCGGGATACTCGGCCATGAGGAAAGCTCCAAAGCTGTAAGGAACACTGAGAACTTTCAGAGCCTGTCACGTCAGCCCGTCGAAGCCAAGCAGGACGGTGATGCCGATAACCGCGAAAATCGCCGCCGCCGCCCCATGCACCAGTTTCAGCGGCACATGGCGGGCCGCCGCCTCGCCCAGCAGTACGGCGGGGGTATTGGCAATCATCATGCCAGCCGTGGTGCCGGCAATGACGGCGATCAGCGACTCGAAGCGCGCCGCCAGCACCACGGTGGCGATCTGCGTCTTGTCGCCCATCTCGACCAGGAACATGGAGATCAGCGCCGCCAGGAAGGCACCGCGTCCGCGGAAGCGCGGGGTTTCCTCATCATCCAGCTTGTCGGGCACCAGCATCCAGGCCGCGACGGCCAGGAAGGACAGACCCACCGCCCAGCGCAGCCAGTCACCGCCGATCAGATCGGCCGCCAGCGCGCCGACAATCCCGGCCAGCGCGTGATTGGCGATGGTCGCCACCAGAATGCCGAGCAGCACCGGCACCGGCTGGCGATAGCGGGCAGCCAGCAGCAGCGCCAGCAGCTGCGTCTTGTCGCCGATTTCGGCAAGCGCCACCACACCGGTCGAAACGAGGAAAGCTTCCATGGAACTCATCGGGGCCGGACGGCGGACACACCTGTGACATCGACAGCCCGCCGTCTGACCCGAATGACGGCCGTCGATGCCAAAGGTCTCGCCAAACCGGAAACTGGCTTCCCGCACCATGGAACCAGCGACGGCTCCAAGTCTGTTGATGCGGTCTCCCCTCAATCGCAACTGGTGCGAAGGGGGACGGCTACTCCCCAATGACGGGGCGGACGGTAAAGAGGGGCGCGGAGCCTGTCAAGCGACTGAGGCGTTACCAGGTGACATGCAATTATATGCAATTATGTTGTCATTGCCGGGCTTGACCCGGCAATCCAGGGGCCACCTTCTAAGGCGATGCAGGCAGGGCACCGCCCCTGGACCCCCGGGTCAAGCCCGGGGGTGACAGAAGCCATGTGGTCAACGCCCTCACGCCGGCAGGCGCTGCTCATATTCCTTCCGCAGGCTGACCCAGTGGTCCCAGTGCGGGGCCGGCGTCGTGCCGGCCAGACGCGCGGCCAGGATGTCCAGATGCGCATGCCAGCCGGAGGACACGTTCAGCAGGATGTTCCGGTCGGGGATGCGGCGATGGATGATGGTCAGCAGCACCTTGCCGCCCTGCTCCTCCAGCGAGAAATCGACCTGGCCGGTCTGCTTCTCGCCCCAGCTGATGACCAGCCGGTGCGGCGCCTCGAACTCCAGGATGGTGCAGGTCATCCGGTGCTCTTCGGGCATATGCGCCGGGCGCTGGCCGGGGGGATCGGTCAGCTCGTCATTGCGCCAGACGAACTCGAAGCTGGTACCGGGCTTGCTGCCCATCACGCCGGACGCCAGCCACTGGCGGCGCAGCTCGCCATCCGTCAGATAGGCCCAGACGCGGTCGATGGGGCCGGGCAGCAGGCGTTGGATCTTCAGCGTGGCGGGCTCGATCAGCCGGCCATAGGCATCGAGGGTCATGGTGTCGGTCATGTCTTGTCTCCTTCAGGGGGCTTGGGTGGTGAGGGTTGACGTTGATTGCCGGCATCCTGCTCGCGTAGCAGGCGCTCAAGGATGTCCAGACGCTCGGTCCAGAAGCGCTGGTAGAAGCCCAGCCATTCATGCGCGCTGGCCAGCGGTCCCGGTTCGAGCCGGCAGAGATGGGTTCGGCCGCGTACCTCGCGGCGGATCAGCCCGGCCTTTTCGAGCGTCTTGATGTGCTTGGAGGCCGCCGCCAGCGAAATCGCGAAGGGGTCGGCCAGCTGGCTTACCGTCTTCTCGCCACCGGCCAACGATTGCAGCATCTGCCGCCGCGTTGGGTCGCCGAGGGCGTGGAACACCGTGTCCAGTCGTGTGATTTCATGTTCAACCATAGGGTTGAATATAAGCGGTCAATTTCAATAGTCAACCACTTTGTTGAATGTTAAAAGATGACCCCACGCCTGAGCCATCGAGGACGATG
>NZ_JAKUSO010000006.1:0-81227 GCF_022449305.1 Oceanibaculum sp.
GCGACCGTCGGCACTCATTCGATCCCCAGCTTGGCAAAGGCATCGAGCGTCCAGGGCACCATCTTCTCGTTATGCGCGCGGGCCTTCTCCTGGAAGGCCGTGTCCTCCAGCGCCGCGATGCCGGCGGCCTGCGCCGCCAGGTTCACGTTGAAGGGGCCGCGCACCCGGTTGAGGATGTCGATCAGATAGGCCGAGCCATAGCACCAGCCGAGCCGCAGGCCGGCCAGCGCATAAAGCTTGGAGAAGGTACGCAGCATGATGACGTTCTGCGCGCCTTCCACAATGTCGATGCCGGCGGAATAATCGTTCTTGCTGACGAACTCGGCATAGGCCGCGTCCAGCACCAGCACGATGTTCTCCGGCAGCCTTGCGTGCAGGCTGCGGATTTCCTCGATTGAGTTATAGCTGCCGGTCGGGTTGTTCGGGTTCGCCAGGAACACGATCCTCGTGCGCTCCGTCACCTTTTCCAGGATCGCGTCGATATCGACCTTGAAGTCCTTCTCCGGCGCCATCACCGGGGTTGCCCCCAGCGACTGGGTGGTGATCGGGAACATGCGGAAGCCGTACTGGGTGTAGATCACCTCGTCGCCAACACCGGCGAAGGCCTTCACGATGACCTCGATCAGCTCGTCCGAGCCATTGCCGCAGATGACGCGCGCCTCATCGAGGCCGTGCTTCTTCGCGATGGCATGGGCGAGGGTGCCGGAACCGCCCTCGGGATATCGGTGCAGGTTTCCCGCCATCGCCTTATAGGCCTCGACAGCCTTCGGGCTGGGGCCGAGCGCGCCTTCGTTCGCCGACAGCTTGATGACGCGCTGCTGCGTCGTCTTGCCGTGCGTGGCGACGTAGGGCTTCAGGGTAAGGACACCGGGACGCGGCTGAGGCAGCGACATGGGACACCTGATGGTTGCTGGTTGAGGTAACGAACGGGACGTAAGGAAAGAAAATCTCTAGGCGCGAAGGTGCGTATCAGCCCCTATAGGGCGCCGCGTAGCAGCCGAGATGGTAATATCGATGGAGGGAGGCAGGCAGGGAAAGGCTGGCGTCAGGCGAGAGGAAGCGGTCGATCTCGACCAGTCGCCATCGCCCGTCCTGCGTATTGGCGGCGGCCAGCACACGGCCTTCGCCGCCAAGGGCGGCCAGAAGCGCGCCCTCATCCGCATCGCCCAGCACGGCCAGCAGCGTGCAATCGTCGCCGGTCTCCTCCGCGTCCAGGCGGGCCAGGGCAAAGGCATCGCCGCCCTGCGAATCGCGGCGGTTCGGCGTGTCGAACAGCGGCAGCCGGGCGACCGCGCGGAGGCCGTCCTGCTTCGTGAGAGCCAGCCACCAGGGCGACGCCTCACCCTCCCGCGGCGCCGGAACCACGGCAACCGACAGATCGCCGGCGGCTAGGGCACCGACCAGCGCCTCCGTGCTGTCCTGCTCGCTCATGGCGATGTAGCTGCCGAAATGGTCGCGCGCCAGGTTCCACAGCTCGCCCGCCTTGTCGGCGAAGATACCGACCGAGAAGCTGCCCTGCAGCGCCAGCGAAGCACCCATGATCTCTTGCCAGACACGCACCAGTGCCGCATCCGGGCAGCTGCCATTATGCCGGCTGACCAGCGCCCGCAGCAGCTGCGCCTGCCGGCCCGGCCGCCAGTTGTTGGCGCTCTGCTGGCTGCGCTTCAGCGCCGCGACACGGCCCGTCACCTCGAACCGGCGCATCAGCAGCGTGTGCATCTCGCGGTCGAGCGCATCGATCTCGCGGCGCAGCGATTCCAGCTCGTTCTGGTCGATGGTCGGGGCGGTGACGGTCATTATAACTCGCGGGGCGACTCACAGGGTGATAGGGCTGCTTGCGACAAGCGGCTAGATTTAGTCCGCAGCTTACCCAAAATCAAAGAAAACATTGACAGAGAGTGCCGGCGGTCCGTAGCAATCGGCACTTTTGTTTCGCAAGGCTCGCGGGTGCAGCGGATCATGGCCAACGCCACCAATGCCGAAACTTCCCCTGATACGCTGGCCGGTCCGGTCAGCGCCGAGGGCCGCGCCTTGCCGGGGCACAGCTTCGTCATCGGTCCTGACGCACCGCTGAAGCTGGAGTGCGGCGTCGATCTCGCCCCCGTCACCATCGCCTACCAGAGCTATGGCACGCTGAACGCCGACCGGTCCAACGCGGTGTTGGTCTGCCATGCGCTGACCGGGGACCAGTTCTGTGCCGAGCCGCATCCGGTGACCGGCAAGGAAGGCTGGTGGACCAGCATGATCGGGCCGGGCAAGCCGCTCGACCCCGCGCGCCATTTCATCATCTGCTCCAACGTGCTGGGCGGTTGCATGGGTTCGACCGGCCCGGCCTCCATCGATCCGGCGACCGGCAAGGCCTATGGCCTGACCCTGCCGGTCATCACCGTGGGCGACATGGTGCGCGCGCAGGCCCGGCTGATCGACCATCTGGGCATCGATACGCTGTTCTGCGTCATCGGCGGCTCGATGGGCGCGATGCAGGTGCTGGAATGGACGTCGAGCTATTCGGAGCGGGTGTTCTGCGCCATCCCGATTGCCGGTGCGGCGCGTCATTCGGCGCAGAATATCGCCTTCCACGAGGTCGGCCGGCAGGCGATCATCGCCGACCCCGACTGGCGCGGCGGCGACTATACCAGCCATCAGGTGAAGCCGGTCCGTGGGCTGGCGGTGGCGCGCATGGCGGCGCACATCACCTACCTGTCGGAACCGGCGCTGCACCGCAAGTTCGGCCGCAATCTGCAGGACCGGCAGGCCATCACCTACGGCTTCGATGCCGATTTCCAGGTGGAGAGTTATCTGCGCTACCAGGGCTCCAGCTTCGTGGACCGGTTCGACGCCAACTCCTACCTCTACCTGACCCGGGCGATGGATTATTTCGATCTCGCCTATGAGCATGGCGGCGTGCTGGGCAACGCCTTCAAGAACACGAAGACACGCTTCTGCATCGTCTCCTTCACCTCCGACTGGCTGTTCCCGACGGCGGAGAGCCGCGCCGTGGTGCACGCGCTGAACGCGGTGGCCGCCAATGTCAGCTTCTGCGAAATCGAGAGCGACAAGGGCCATGACGCCTTCCTGCTGGACGAGCCCGAGATGTTCGCCGTGCTGGGCGGCTTCCTGAAGGGCTGCGCCGAGCATAGAGGTTTAGCATGATGCAGGCGCCCGCCCGGACCGCGCCCCTGCGCGTCGATCTGCAACTTATCGCCGACATGGTGGTGCCGCACAGCCGCGTGCTGGATATCGGCTGCGGCGATGGAGATCTGCTGGATTTCCTGTGGCGCGAGAAGCAGGTGGATGGTCGCGGCATCGAGATCAGCCAGGCCGGCGTGAATGCCTGCGTGACGCGCGGCCTGTCGGTGATCCAGGGCAATGCCGATACTGACCTTGCTGACTATCCGGCCGGCATCTTCGACTATGCGATCCTCAGCCAGACGCTGCAGGCGACCTACAATCCCCGGCATGTGCTGTCGGAGCTGGTGCGCATCGGCAAGCATGCCATCGTCTCCTTCCCGAATTTCGGGCACTGGCGGGTGCGCCGCCACCTGCTGACGCATGGCCGCATGCCGGTGACCGGTGCGCTGTCGCATGCCTGGTTCGACACGCCGAACATCCATCTGTGCACCATCGGCGATTTCGTTGAGCTGTGCGGGGACCTCGGCATCCGCATCGAACGCGGGCTGGCGCTCGATATCGGCGGCCGTCCGCTGCCCGGCATCTCCGGCACCGGCTGGCGCGCCAACCTGTTCGGCGAGCAGGGGCTTTTCCTGCTCAGCAAGGAAGGCTGAGGGCTTCTTCCCTATCGTTACGATTCCCGGCTTGGTGTATAGGCTTATTCAGGGATTCGTTTTCTCAGGGGGGCGATCATGCCGGCACCAAGCGAAGGCACAACAAGCGCGACAGTTGCGTTCAGCGACGATTACCGCATAAACAGCCTGCTCGAAGGGCCGGTCTGGGGCAGCGGCACAAGCACCGGCACGATCACCATCAGCTACTCCTTTCCGTTTTCGAACCAGGCGGCCTATTGGTCAACCAGTACCAATGGGGGCTACGGGCCTGCCACCGGGGCTGACTCGCCTTGGGATGCCGAATTCGCGGAGCTGAACGACCAGCAGAAAGCCGCCGTGCGTGACGCGCTGGAATTGTGGGGCAATGTTGCCAACATCGCGTTCGTAGAGGTCACCGAGACCACCAGCAATGTCGGCACGCTGCGCTTCGCCTTTACCAGCTACGAAATGGAAAACTCGGCCGCCTACGCCTACCTGCCGAGTGATGCGCCGATTGGCGGTGATGTCTGGATCAGTTCCAACGATGTGACGAGCACCGAATGGTCGCCGGGCAGCTTCAATTTCCAGACGCTGGTGCATGAGATCGGCCATGCGCTGGGGCTGAAGCATCCCTTCGACGATAGTGGCAGCGGCACGGTGCTGGCGGCGGGGGAGGATTATTACGGCAATAGCGTAATGTCCTACAGTGCCTGGAATGGCGATCAGAGCAGCCAGATCGATTTCGAAGCCACGACGCCGATGTATTACGACATTCTGGCGATCCAGTATCTCTACGGCGCGAACACGTCGTTCAATGCTGGCGCCACGACCTACAGCTATGCGGCGGGTCAGAATTATTACGAAACCATCTGGGATGGCGGCGGGACGGATACCATCGTCTTCACCGGGACCAGTGCGGCGGTCATCGATCTGCGCGCCGGTGCATGGAGCGAACTTGGCAGCCCACTGACAATTTATACCGGGGAGGGCGATCAGCTTTCCCAGCGTGAAACCGTTCGGATCGCGGAAGGCGTTCTGATCGAAAACGCGACCGGCGGCAGCGGCAACGACACCATCACCGGCAATGATGCCGGCAATGTCATCATCGGCGGGGCGGGCAGCGATTCCATCGTCGCCGGGCTGGGCAGCGACTATATCGACGTGACCGGCGGCGGGAACAATTACGTGAATGGCGGCAACCAGGGCGACACCATCCTGGGCGGTGCCGGCAATGACGAGCTGCGCGCCGGCAAGGGCCTCGATTCCATCGATGGCGGGGCCGGCAACGACACGATCTATGCCGGTCTTGGCACCGACACCATGATCGGCGGCAGCGGCTCGGACGTGTTCGTCGTGCGCGGCTTTGATTCACGCTATCCCGGCGCCAACCTACGTCCGCGCATCGAGGATTTCGAGGACGGGATCGACCGCATCGCCGTGCAGAATGTGACGCTGGCTGAGGTCGAGACAGCGCTGGCCGGCCAGCAGGCAATCGACGGCGGGGTGCAGTTCACGATTACCGGTGCGACCGTCACCGTGCTGGGCGTCTCGGCACTCGACACAGGCGATTTCCTGGCAGGCAACCTGTTCGTGTGATTACTGTTTCTGTGAAGCGATCCTTGCCTTTCTGTCACCCCCGGGCTTGACCCGGGGGTCCAGGGGCGGCGCTTTGCCTGAAGTGTTTCAGTCCGTGGCTCTGGATTGCCGGGTCAAGCCCGGCAATGACATATCTGTAAGCGAGCGGCACTGATTCCTGGTCGGAACATACCCCCGCCTTGTTGTCTCCTGCGGCCAGTCCGCCTATGTTGGGGGTAATCCCCCATCAAGGTTGCGAACATGCCCACGGAAAAGCACACGAAGCTCCTCATCATCGGGTCCGGCCCGGCCGGATACACCGCTGCCATCTATGCCGCGCGCGCCAATATCAGCCCGATCATGGTGCAGGGGCTGCAGCCGGGCGGGCAGCTGACCATCACCACGGATGTGGAGAATTATCCGGGTTTCGCTGACGTCATCCAGGGCCCCTGGCTGATGGAGCAGATGGAGGCGCAGGCGCGCCATGTCGGCACCGAGATCATCTTCGACATCATCACCGATGTGGATTTCAGCCGCCGGCCATTCCGCGCCACGGCGGATTCCGGCGATGTCTATTTCGCCGAGACGCTGGTGATCGCGACCGGCGCGCAGGCGCGCTGGCTGGGGCTTGAGTCGGAGAAGAAGTTCCAGGGCGGCGGCGTGTCCGCCTGTGCCACCTGCGACGGCTTCTTCTTCCGCGGCAAGGAGGTCGCCATCGTCGGCGGCGGCAATACGGCGGTGGAGGAGGCGATCTACCTCACCAACCATGCCAGCAAGGTGACGCTGATCCATCGCCGCGATTCCTTGCGCGCCGAGAAGATCATGCAGGACCGGCTGTTCCGCAATCCCAAGGTCGAGGTGATCTGGAACCACACGGTGGAGGAGGTGCTGGGCACCGAGAATCCGAACCAGGTGACCGGCCTGCGCCTGAAGAGCACGGTGGACGGGACCGAACGCACGCTTTCCGCCGACGGCTTCTTCGTCGCCATCGGCCATGATCCGGCGACCAGCCTGTTCAAGGGCAAGCTGGACATGGATTCTGAAGGCTATATCATCACCCGGCCTGATTCGACGGCAACCAGCATTCCCGGCGTGTTCGCGGCGGGCGATGTGAAGGACAAGGTGTTCCGCCAGGCCGTGACAGCGGCCGGGATGGGATGCATGGCGGCGCTGGAGGCGGAACGCTTCCTGGCGGCCCATGAAGACGGTTCCGTCGAACCGGCAGCCACCGTGGCCGCGCAATAGCCAAAAGCGCGCGCGGCCATCCCGCCAACCCCTTGGGGCGCAACGGATTCTGTTGCGTTCCTGTAATCAGGTCGTCATCATCCGATTATGGATTGGGATAAACTGCGCGTCTTCCACGCGGTAGCGGAAGCCGGCAGCTTCACGCATGCCGGAGAAACACTGAATTTGAGCCAGTCGGCCGTCAGCCGCCAGATCAGCGGGCTGGAGGAGCGGCTGCGCGTGCCGCTGTTCCACCGCCATGCGCGCGGCCTGATCCTGACCGAGCAGGGCGAGATCCTCTACCGCACCACGCGGGAGATCTTCTCCAAGCTGGCGATGACCGAGGCGATGCTGGCGGAGGGGCGGGAGAAGCCCAAGGGCCCGCTGAAGATCACCACCACGGTGGCCTTCGGCTCGACCTGGCTGACGCCGAACATCAAGAGCTTCATCGACGCCTATCCGGAAATCGCCGTCACCCTGCTGGTGGACGATAACGAGCTGGACCTTTCGATGCGCGAGGCCGATGTGGCGATCCGCATGGCGCCGCCGCGCCAGCCGGACCTGATCCAGCGGCACCTGATGAACATCCATTTCCACCTCTACGCCGCCCCGGCCTATCTGGAGCAGTTCGGTGAGCCGAAAACGGCGGCGGAGCTGGGCAAGCACCGGCTGATCATCTATGGCGAGCGCAGCCAGCTGCCCTTCCCGGATGCCAACTGGCTGCTGCATCTGACGCGGCGCGAGAGCGGCGTGGCAACCCTGCCGGCGCTGACGGTGAACAATTACTACGCGATCTACCGCGCCTGCCTGACCGGCATCGGCATCGCAGCATTGCCGGACTACATGGTGCGCGACGATACCGAGCTGAAGCAGGTGCTGCCGGAGGTCGAGGGGCCGCAGGTGCCGGCCTATTTCGTCTATCCGGAGGAGCTGCGCAATTCCAAGCGCATCACCGTGCTGCGCGAATTCCTGCTGCAGAACGTCGCCAACCAGCAATTCTAACATCGCGGAAAGTCGCAAAAGGGCGGGAACGGAACGCCGATCCCGCCGTTTTCCTTTTCAGATGCCGGTGACGCGGTATCGCCTGCCTCAGGTTTGGAAGCATTTCGTATTAATGTTTTTGCAACACTTAAGGCAGGGTCATGCGTGCATTGCATGACGGGAGTGACAATTTATGCATGGAATTTCGGCACCCGAGAGCATAAATCTTAGTCACTTCGATGTTGCGTTGCAGCATCAGGGTTCTCCGGAACCCGCGTCTCCCAGACGTGAAGCCTCCCTGTTCAACTTGCCGGCAATCTCCTGATTGCCGGCATTTTTTTTGTCTGATCGTCAGGTTGCGGGCCAAATGGCGGCAGCATGCTATGCTTGGTGATCGATGACTATCGGGCCGATTATGCAGGGGCAGGCAGCATGAAGAAAAGATGCCCGCACAATGACGGTTATAAGCCGGAGAAACTGCCACAGGGGATTTCTGCCAACCGCCATAGAACTTCAGCGCTTGCCTATGCAGATGCGGCTAAAAAGCTATTCGACTCTGAAGAAAACAACCTTCGGCAGCCCGCATATTTTGCTATTTCGCATGCAGTCGAATTATTCCTGAAGGCTTATTTGCTCGCAAAAGGCATTGAAGCAAATGTCTTGGCGACTAAGATGCGGCATTGTCTTGAGTGTCTATGGGTTGAAGCAAAGGAAAATGGCCTGATTGTTCCTGGCTACGATATGCCAGTGCTAATGCATCATCTAAATGAATACAGCATAATATTTCGTTATCCAGATATACAGATATTAGAGGCGTTAAGCTCTAAGGACTTGATGGAATTGGTTGCCGTTTTGGATAGGGCGACAAAATCAGCTATTTTCAAGGCCTACTTAAAAGAACTTGGGCCAAATAAACCCTATGGAATCACTTTCTTTTCTCATGGGGGCCGAGAAGGTAGCGAGCCATAGGATTTATAATAGTGATTGAGGTCAAATTCCGATCTTTCCCTTGTCATTGCCGGGCTTGACCCGGCAATCCAGGGGCGGCGCTTTGCTTGTATCGTTTCGGCCTGTGGCCCCTGGACCCCCGGGTCAAGCCCGGGGGTGACAAAAGCATTGGTTGGTTGACGTCAAAATTGAATGGCGGCGGATCTGCCAAGACCGGCCTTGGCGCCTTCCTCTCACGCCGCAATCGCGTCCGGCACGAAGAAGGAATCGGCGTCGAAGCGCGTGCCGGCGCGCAGGCAGAAGATTGGGCGCAGCAGCTTCTCGCTCACCACTTCCTCGCCGGTATTGTCGGACAGGCGGAAGCGGCCGGTCTCCATCTTCAGCACGCTGATATCGGCCTCGCGGCCCGGCTGCAGCGTGCCCAGGCTGTCCTCCATGCGCAGCATCGTCGCCGGATTGGCCGTCACCATCGCCACCACCTGTTCGAGCGACAGGCCCAGATGCAGCAGTTCCGTCATGGCGATGGTCAGGTTGAAGGGGGCGACGCCGAAGAACGGGTTGCTGGTGCGGTCGCTATCCTCGTTCGAGTTCGGTACCTGCACGTTATAGCCATGCATGTCCGCACCCAGCGTGAAGGGCACCACGCCGGCCTCCAGCACCTTGCGCGCGGCGGCGAAGCTGAAATGCGAGCCATGGCCGACATCGACGCGCACGCCGCAATTATTTACCGCCTCCAGCAGAATCGGATGCACCTCGCCGCTCTCCGAGACGAAGCCGCCCGGATGCCGCGTGAAGGGGTGGGCCAGGATGTCACCCGGCTGCATGATCGGCACCAGCTCGCGGATCAGCTCGTCCGGGTCAGGGATGGGGGCTGAGTCAGCGGTCGGCCAGAGCTGGCCCAGATGGATGTAGAGCGGCAGGTCCAGCCGGCTGGAAATCTGCTTGCCCAGCTTGATGACCTCGATGCCCCAGCGCGACTGGCCGCCGATTTCGGCATGCGCCTTGATGCCCTTCACCAGGTCCGGGTTCTGCTGTGCTACCCGCACCGTATGCTCGACATTCACGCCGTTCGGGCCATAGAGATCGGGGTAGAGATGGCCTTCCAGCCCACCCACCAGATAGGCGGAGATGAAGCACAGCACACGGCTGGCCGCCGGCTCCGACACATAATGGCGGAAGCCGCCGATGGTCATGCAGCTGGGGCCGCCCTGGTCGATCAGCGTGGTCACGCCGGAGCGCACGCCGACCATGTCCGGGTTCAGGCCGAACTTGCCGGTGACATGCTGATAGACATGGGCGTGGGTGTCGATCATGCCGGGCAGCACCAGCAGGCCGGCGGCGTTGATCTTCTCCTTCGCGCGGGCCTGCGACAGGTCAGGGGCGATGGCGGCGATCTTGCCGCCCTGCACGGCAATGTCGAAGCGGCCGTTGCGGCCGGCGGCGGGGTCGATCACCGTGCCGTTCAGGATCAGCGTGTCGTACACCGGCTGCTCGCTCATCGAAATCTCCTCGCTGGCTGCGGGCGAAGGCACGGGGGGCAGGCCTTTCTGATGGCCCGGTCAGCCGGCGCTTCGGAAAAAAGTTGTAATACGGATCGTTGTACTTAAACTCTTTCTCAAAAGCTGTGCTAGCAGTCCTGTGCTGTCAAGGCGAAACAGCGCGTAAAAAAAGTGTTAGGGACAGGGATGCGGCAACTGCCGCGCCAGGCCGGATGGATCGATTCTGGATTGGGGCCGAAAGGGGGCCGCGATGGGGACGGAGTCCGGGAAGAGCGGGATCGGAAAAGGCATCGGCGCGCGGCTGCCGCGGCGCGAGGATGACCGTTTCCTGCGCGGGCGTGGGCGCTATGTCGGCGACATGAAGCTGCCCGGCATGCTGGAAATGGCCTTCCTGCGCAGCCCGCTGGCGCATGCCCGCATCCGCCGCATCGACAAGCCTGAAGACGGCGCCCAGCACATCTATACCGTTGCCGATCTGATCGGCGTGAAGGGCATGCGCGCCGATTCCGGCCTGCCCGGTTTCCGGGGATCGGTGCAGCCGATCCTGGCGGAGGGCAAGGTACGCCATGTCGGCGAGCCGATTGCCGCCTGCCTGGCCGAGACGCGCGCGCTGGCCGAGGATCTGGCGGAGCTGGTCGAGGTGGATTTCGAGGAGCTTCCGGCGGTCCACGACATGACCAGGGCGTGCGATGCCGACGCGCCGCTGCTGCACGAGCACTGGGACCGCAATGCCTTCCTTGAATCCGCCGTCGATATCGGCTTCGAGGCAGCGGTGAAGGATGCCGCCGCCGTGGTCACGCGGCGCTACCGCACCGCGCGGCAATGCATGGCGCCGCTGGAAGGGCGCGGCGTGCTGGCGGTCTGGGACCGCAATCTGGAGATGCTGACGCTGCATTCGGCGACGCAGATGCCGCATGTGGTGCGCACCGGCCTCGCCGAATGTCTGGGCCTCGATCAGGGGCAGGTGCGCATCGTCGCCCCCGATGTCGGTGGCGGCTTCGGCTACAAGGGGATCCTGCTGGCGGAGGAGGTGTGCGCCGGCTATCTGGCGATGAAACTGGACCGGCCGATCCGCTGGCTGGAGGACCGCCGCGAACATCTGACCGGCAATGCCAATTGCCGCGAACATTCCTACGAGATCACCGGATATGCCGCCGCCGATGGCGAGCTGCTGGCGGTCGATTGCAAGGCTATCGTCGATTCCGGCGCCTATTCGATCTATCCCTTCTCGGCCTGCCTGGAGGCGGCGCAGGTGCCCAGCATCCTGCCCGGCCCCTACCAGATGCGCGGCTTCCGCTGCACCACCATGGCGGCGGCGACCAACAAGCCGCCGATTCTGCCGTTCCGCGGCGTGGCGCGCACCGGCGTGTGCTTCGCGCTGGAACTCACGCTGGATGGCCTTGCGCGCGAGCTGGGCATCAGCCAGGAGGAGATCCGGCGGCGCAATCTGGTACGGCCGGACCAGATGCCCTTCACCAACATCACCAACAAATATTTCGACAGCGGCGACTATCCCGAAGCGCTGCGCCGCGCGGTGGAGGCCATCGACATTCCCGCCGTGCGCAAGCGCCAGGCAGAGGCCGCCGGCAACACGCGCATCGGCCTCGGCTTCGCGCTGTTCTGCGAGCAGGGGGCGCATGGCACCTCGGTCTATCATGGCTGGGGCATTCCGATGGTGCCGGGCTTCGAGCAGGCGACGGCGCGCCTCACCCCCGATGGCGGGCTGGAGCTGCGCGTCGGCGTGCACAGCCACGGGCAGGGGCTGGAAACCACGCTGGCGCAGATCGCCCATGACGAGATCGGAGTCGATCCGGCGAAGGTGAAGGTCGTACATGGCGATACCGCCTACACGCCCTATTCGACCGGCACCTGGGGGTCGCGCTGTGCCGTCATGGCCGGCGGCGCCACCGGCACCGCCTGCGCCGCGCTGGGCGAGCGAATGCGCAAGATCGCCGCGCACCTGATGC
Organism: Oceanibaculum sp.; assembly: GCF_022449305.1. Classification (NCBI taxonomy): domain Bacteria; kingdom Pseudomonadati; phylum Pseudomonadota; class Alphaproteobacteria; order Rhodospirillales; family Oceanibaculaceae; genus Oceanibaculum; species Oceanibaculum sp. The sequence goes on from NZ_JAKUSO010000006.1 coordinate 11,959, forward strand.
AGGCAAAGCCGGAGGATGTGGTGCTGGCGGACGGATTCGCGCGCGCCGGGTCAAGCCAGATTTCCATTGAGGAGGTGGCGGCGACCTGGTACCGCAAGCCGCAATTGCTGCCCGACGATGTCGATCCGCGCGGGCTGGAGGCGACGGAGGGCTACAAGACGGTGCGCGACACCGGCACCTTCTCCTATGCCTGCCACGCCGTGGTGGTCAGCGTCGACCTTTCGCTCGGCCATATCCAGCTGCTGGATTATGTGATCGTCGAGGATGCCGGCACCATGCTGAACCCGATGATCGTGGACGGCCAGGTCTATGGCGGCACGGTCCAGGGCATCGGCACCGCCTTGTTCGAAGAGATGCCGTTCGACGCGGCCGGCCAGCCGCTGGCCTCCACCCTGGCGGATTACCATTTGCCGGTGGCGGCCGACATCCCGCCGATTCGCATCCTGCATATGGAAACCCCGTCGCCGATCAGCCGCTTCGGCCAGAAGGGCATCGGCGAGAGCGGCGCCATCGGCCCGCCAGCGGCCATTGCGAACGCCGTGAATGACGCGCTGGCCCCGCTGGGTGCTGCCGTGAACGAAATTCCGCTGACGCCGGAGCGTGTGCTGCGCGCGCTGGCCGAGGCGCAGCCGAAGATGGCCGCCGAATGAAGCCCGCCCGGTTCGACTACCTGTCCGCCGCCGACCTCGCCGGCACGCTCTCGCTGCTGGCGGAAGGCGCCAAGCCGATGGCCGGCAACCAGTCGCTGGGGCCGATGCTGAATCTGCGGCTCGCCCGTCCGGGCCATCTGGCCGATATCGCCCTGCTGCCGGAGCTGCGCGCGGTTGAGGAGACGCCAGAAGCCGTCGTGCTGGGCGCGGCGATCACTCATGCCGAGATCGAGGATGGCGAGGTGCCGGACCCGAGCGGCGGCTGGCTTCGCGCGGCGGCGGCGAATATCGCCCACCGCGCGGTGCGCAATCGCGGCACCATCGGCGGCAGCCTCGCTCATGCCGACCCCGCCGCCGACTGGCCCATCGTGCTGACCGGGCTGGGCGCCAGCGTTCGTCTGGCTGGCCCGGCAGGAACGCGCGAGATGCCGATGGCGGATTTCCTGACCGGGCCGTTCTCGACCGCGCTGAAACCCGACGAGCTGCTGACTGCGATCATCCTGCCGCGCCCGTCGAAGGGGGCACGGTGGGGCTACTGGAAATTCTGCCGCCAGGTCGGGGAATTCGCCAAGGCCAGTGCGGCCGTACTGATCGACCAGGACGGGCTGGGCCTGCGCTGCGCCGTCGGCGCGCTGGGCCGCCAGCCATTGTTGCTGGACGATCCGGCGGCGCTGATCGAGGGGCGGACGAGTCCGATGGAAGCATTGGCCAAGGCACTGCCGGACCGCGCGCCAGCGGAACTGACGCTGCATGCCACGGCGCTGACCCGCGCGCTTGCCCAGGCGAAAGGCGAGAAGTGAGATGAGCCTGCAAGAAATCACCCTGACGCTGAATGGCGAGACGGTCACGAAACCAGCGGAGCCGCGCACCCATCTCGCCGATTTCCTGCGCGAAGAGCATCTGCTGACCGGCACCCATCTGGGCTGCGAGCAGGGCGTGTGCGGCGCCTGCACGCTCTATGTCGATGGAAGGCCGGTGCGGTCCTGCATTACCTTCGCCACATCCTGCGATGGCGCTGATGTGCGCAGCATCGAAGGGTTCGAGGCCGATCCGCTGATGGCGCGGCTGCGGGCAGCCTTCACGGCGCACCACGCGCTGCAATGCGGCTATTGCACGCCGGGCATGCTGGCCACCGCCTACGATATCGTGCGCCGCCTGCCCAATGCCGACGAGACTCGCATCCGCCAGGAATTGTCCGGGAATATCTGCCGCTGCACCGGCTATGCCGGCATCGTCGAGGCGATCCGCGACGTGCTGGCCAATGATCCGCCGCAGGCTGCGCTCCAGCCTTTGGCGCGCCAGCGCCGCACTGCGACGGGTAGCGCGGTCGCCCCGACAACGGCCCCGTCCGATGAAGCTGCTGCCGATCTTCCACCGCTGGACGAGGCGGCGCTGGCCGATGGGGTGGAATTGTCACGCGAGATCGCGCTGGACGCCCCTGCCGGCAATGTCTGGGCGGTTATGAGCGATATTCCCGCCGTGGTCGCCTGCATTCCCGGTGCTTCGCTGGATGGAGCTGTGGAGGACGGCATCGTGCGCGGCCGCTGTGTGGTCGCGCTGGGGCCGATGCGGGCCAGCTTCGCCGGCACGGCAAAGGTGACGCTGGACGCGGCGGCGCAGGCCGGCACCGTGGCCGGCAGCGGCCGTGACCGGCTCAGCCGCTCCAGCCTGGACGGGGTGCTGCGTTTCGCGCTGACAGCGGAGGGGGAAGCCGCCGCCCGCCTGAAGCTCTCCATGCGCTACCGGTTGAAAGGGCCGCTGGCGCAGTTCGGTAGGCCGGCGCTGGTGGCGGAAATCGCCGACCGCATCCTGTCTGAGGTGGCGGCCAACATCGCCGCGCGCGCCAGCGGACAGGCCGCGCCAGAGGAGTCAAAGCCGCTGAACGGGCTGGCGCTTTTGGTCGCGGCGGTGAAACGCCTCTTGCGGCTGGGCTGATCCGTGACCGATGGTGTGGGCCCGATCACCCATAGGGCAGGAAGCAACATGACTGTCGCCAAGACAGCGCGGACGGAGGAGTCCGCCACCCCGACCGATATTCAGCAGCCCGGCTGGCGCGGTGGCGCGCTGCAGCGCCGCCCCGGATTCCTGATCCGCCGGCTGCACCAGATTCACACCGCGCTGTTCCTGCAGGAATGCGGCGAGGAGAAGATCACCCCGATCATGTATTCGGTGCTCTCCGCTCTGTCGCAGACCGGCCCGGTGGATCAGACCACGTTGGCGAAGGCGGTGGCCATCGATAAGACCAACATGGCCGACATCCTGGAACGGCTGCGCAAGCGCGGGCTGATCCGCCGCCGCACCTCGACCAAGGACCGGCGCGTGCGGCTGACCGGCCTGACCGACGAGGGCAGGGCGCTTCTCGACCGCATCGACGACAAGGCCGAACGCGCGCATCAGCGCACGCTGGAGGATCTGCCGCCGGCGGAGCAGGCGCAGCTTGTCGATCTGATGACGCGGCTGGTTGAGGCCAAGGATTCCGCCACCGAGCCCACCGGTGACGGAGACGCCGCCACCGACTGATCCACCCCAACCCAAGAGGCAGATGTGACCGGTTCGTCCCCAGCTACCCAGGAATCCCATGCAAGGCTTCTGGCCGTCGAACCGGTGCTGTCCCGCATCGCCCCCTTGCGCGATCTGGTCTCCGACCTGCCGCCGGCGACGCTGTTCCATGCCGGCCCGCCCTTCACACCCGGCAGGAAGCTGCCGGCACCGGTCCTGAACAGCGTGCTGGCCGCGATCCAGCATGAAGGCTGGGCGGATACGACGAAGGAAGCACAGGCGGCGCTGGAGTCTGGCGCGATCAGCCTGGCGCCGGCGCAGGATATCGGCCTCGTTACGCCGCTGGCCTTTGTCGTTGGCCCGTCCATGTACTGCCTCGCCGTTACGGACGCGGCCAACCCGAAGACGATGCGCCTGTCGCCGCTGAATGACGGGCCACTGCCGGACTGCCTGCGCTTCGGCACCGGGCGGGCCGCCGGCCTTGATCTGTTGCGGGGTCTGACCGGCGGCATCGGTGCCGACCTTGCCGTCAACCTGAAGCCATCGCCGCTGCTGCCGGTACTGGCGGCCGGGCTGAAGGGCGGGGATGATCTGCATGGCAGGGTCAGTGCCGCGCAGGAATCGGTGCGCGGCTTCTTTGGGCCGGCGCTCTCAGTGGAGAGCGCGGCCTATCTGGTGAAGGCCAACCAGTTCGTGCTGAACGTGATCATGGCGGCGACTGCGCTGATGATCGGCGCGGGCGCTGGCGTGCCGGGCAGCAGCATGGTGGTGGCCAGCGGCGGCAATGGCATCGACCATGGCTACAAGCTGGCCTCGGAACCGGAGCGCTGGATCATCCGGCCGGCAAACCGCCCCATCGGCCCGAAGATGCAGGAAAGTGCGGAGGCGCTGCCCGCCATCGGCGACAGCGCGGTGATCGATGCCGCCGGCTTCGGCGCCGCCTGCCTGCGTTTCGCGCCCGATCTCGCCGGGCTGAAGGGCCATGTGGACGATGCCTATTTCACCGAGGCCGCGCATGATGCCTTCATCGGCCCGCACCCGGCGCTACCCTTCCCGGGGCTGAAGCTGGGGCTGGACCTTGCCCGGTCGCGCGCCTGCCTCGGCATCATGCTCGGCATGGTCGGGGCCAGCGGGACGGAGGGGCTGGTCGGGCGCGGCGTGGCACCCTGGCCAGCCGGCTAGGGGCCGGTAGGCTAGCTGAGCGGCACCAGCGGATCGGGCAGCAGGACCACCCCCTCATGCAGTTTCGTCGCATAGCGCTTCAGCGGCGGCAATTTCCAGCCGGAACCGCAGACCCCGTCGCTGAGCCGAAAGCGCGCGCGGTGATGCGGGCATTCGATCCAGCCCTTGACGATCTGCCCTTGCGCCAGCCGGGCGAACTGGTGCGGGCAGGAGCCCTGCAGTGCCAGCACCTCGCCGCCCTCGCGCAGCAGCAGCACGAGCTGCCGGGCGATCAGCACATCCTTCGCCACGCCATCCTCCAGCGCCTCCAGCCGCGCCGCAACCTGCCAGCCTGCCGGCACTTGCATCGACTTTTCACCTCTTCCGGAAAACCATCATGAGCATCCCGCCCGAGCAGGACGATTACGTCAAGCCGACCACCGGTTTCTGGCAGGAAATCCTGCCAGCAGATGATCCGGCAGGGCAGGTGGTTGCGCCTTACCGCTATGGCTATCCGGCGCTATTGCCGGATGGGCGCATCTTGGTGCTGCCGCTGCGCCGGCTGCCGGATGGCGGCCGGGCCGTTGCCTCACTGATCGCCAATCAGGCCAGCTTCGCGGTGACCGAGGTGCTGGCCGGCCACATGGCGGACAAGGCGCGCGCCATCGGGGCTGATCTGGTCATCGGTGTGCCGACGCTGGGGCTGGTCTTCGCACCCACCGTGGCGCGGCTTCTGGGCCACCCCAATTTCGTGCCGCTCGGCTATTCGCGGAAATTCTGGTACCGCGACGAATTGTCGGAGCCGGTGCATTCGATCACCAGCCCCGGCGGCCGCAAATCCGTCTTCATCGACCCCAACATGCTGCCGCGCCTGAAGGGCCGGCGGGTCGCGGTGGTGGATGATGCGGTGTCCAGCGGCACCACGCTGCTGTCGGTACTGTCGCTGCTGGAACGGCTGGACTGCACGATTGCCGGGATTGTTGTGGCGATGAAGCAGGGCGTGGCCTGGCGCGCCCGTCTGAACGAGCGCGACCCGGCCCTTGCCGGCATGGTGCACAGTGCCTTTTCCGCCCCGGTGTTCGAGCGGGTGGAGGGCGGCTGGGCGCCCATCCCCGGCACGCTGGCAGAGTAGGCCTAGCCTAGACCCGGCCGGCCTTGGCGGCCTGCTGGATGTCCTTGCTCTGATAGCGGCTCCACATATCGGTGAGGAACTGCAGCGAGCGCGGATCGAGGTCGATGCGCGGCACCGGATCGTCGTCCCAGTGATTATGGCGGTCCTCGCCGCGCACCTTCAGCGCCGTGCGCCGGCCCAGGGTCGAGGCGACATGCGCGCCGATATAGAAGAAGGCGAGCCCGATCCGGCGGTCGCCGGTGAAATTGCCCAGGCTGCCATGGGCGGTGCGCACATGGTGGATGGAGAATTCGCCGGGCTCCAGCTCCAGATAGGCAGCCTTGTCGTCGTCCAGCCCGTGGATGGTCTGGCCGCGCGCAAGCAGGTTCTGCGGATCGTAGGGCTCTTCATGCTCATTCTGGGGGCCGAGATGGGAGCCGGGCAGCACGCGCAGGCAGCCATTCGCCTTGTTGCTGGGCGTGAAGGCCAGCCAGACCGTTACCGAATCGTTCGGTTCCAGCCCGTAATAGGCGGAATCCTGATGCCAGGACACGAACTTGCTGCTCTTCGCCGCCTTCGCGAACATGGAGGAGCCGAACAGCAATATGTCCGGCCCCAGCAGGGATTCCACCGCATCCAGGATCAGCGGGTGGCGTGCGAGATCGGTCATCCAGGGCGATACCAGATGCGCCTTGATCTTCATGCGGACATTGCAGTCCTCGCCGAGCGCTTCCTCAAAGGCCTCGATGCGGGCGCGGCAGTCCGCAGCGTGGGCCGCGGAGATGGCGCGCTTCTTCACGAAATACCCCTGAGTATTGAAATGCTCGACTTCGGCTTCGGTCAGTTTGCCGGACATGATCGTTTCCTTTCCGGCGCTCAGTTCAGCTTCATCTTGGCTGAGGCGATGTCGGCGGGGGCAAGAACCACCGGCTTGCCATCCTGGATCTGGATGATCGGCAGGTTGCGGTTATCGTTCAGCCCGTCGGCGCGGAACTTTATCGGCCCGTAGAAGGTCTTGATGTCGATCTCGCTGAGCGCCTTGCGCACGGCCTCGCGGTCCAGCGTGCCGGCCTTCTCGATGGCTTTCTGCAGCACGATCAGCGCAGCGGCGGAGGAGGCATGGACATAGTCGGGCTCCTGCCCGGAGGCCTTGACCACGGCGTCGTAGAAGGCCTTGGTCGAACCGAACACATCATCGCCTTCATAGACGGCGGAATAGTGCCACCAGGAGGCACTGGTCACATTCTCCGCCAGCGGGCCCAGCGTCTCGGCATATTCCTTGTAGGCGGGGCCGGTGATCATGGTCACGATCGGCGCCTTCACGCCCAGATCGTTCATCTGCTTGGTTACCAGGATCAAATCGGCGGTGTAGCCGGTGACGTAGATCCAGTCGGGCGCGGCCGACTTCATGCTGGTCAGCGCCGTGGCATGGTCCATGGTGCCGACGGGATACAGCTCGTTATAGGCGACTTTCAGCCCGGCCTTCTCCGCCCCCTTGGCCATCAGGCTGGCCATGATCTTCGGGAACACGTCATCGCGGCCCAGGATGGCGATGCTCTTCAGGTCCGGCTTGGTCTGCTTGAACAGCGACAGCATGCCGTCGATCAGCCCGCTGGACGGGGCGAGCGTGCCGAACAGGTATTTGAAGCCCTGGTCGTGCACCGGCTCGGACGAGGCGACGGCGATAATCGGCACGCCATAGCGCTCGGCGACGGCGGCGGTGATCTTGGTGTGGCCCGACCCGAAGGGTGCCGTCAGGAAATCCACCTTGTCGTCGGTGATCAGCTTCTCGGCGAGCTGCCCGGCGCGCTTGCCGTCGGTCTGGTAGTCATAGGTCACGAGTTCGACCGGCAGCTTCTTGCCGCCGACCTGGATGCCGCCGGCGGCATTCACGCGCTCCAGCCACAGATCGTAGGCCAGCTTCTGCTTGCTGCCCTCGGCGGCCAGCGCGCCGGTCAGCGCCAGCGGCGATCCGATGCGGATGGTGTCCGCGGCCATGGCAGCACCGGCAAGCGCAACGGTCAGGGCGCCTGTCAGGGCAAGAGTGCGGAAGAGGGCGGCGCCCCTGCGGATCGGGTGTGCTGCGCGTGCGTGCATCGTGCGTGCCTTTCTCCAGAGTGGCCGCGGAATCGCGGTAGGGAGAAATCAGCAATATGCATGCCAAATTATTCAATTAGAGAATATGTAGTAATTACAACAGTTATATGCGCCATGACATTATTTTCAGCGCATCTGGAGCAGGCTGGCCGCCGCGAAAATCGGCAGCGGCCGCCCAGGAAAAGGGCAGGCGCTTCACATGCCCATATAGGCTTCGCGGATCTTCGGGTTCTCGCCCAGTTCTGCCGTGGTGCCGGCCATCGAGACCCTGCCGGTTTCGATGACGAAGGCGTGGCGGGCGATCTCGAAGGCGGTCAGCACGTCCTGCTCGACCAGCAGGATGGTGAGGCCGGTACGGTTGATCTCGATCAGCGCCTCGCCCAGCTTCTCGACCAGCCGGGGGGCGAGGCCGAGCGACAGCTCGTCGATCATCAGCAGCTTCGGGCGCGACAGCAATCCCCGGCCGATGGCGCACATCTGCTGCTCACCACCGGACAGGGTGGTGGCGTCCTGCTTGCGGCGCTCCTTCAGGATCGGGAACATGTCATAGACGAAGTTTAGGTCCGACTCGATCTCCGGCCGGTCGCGCCGCAGATAGGCGCCGAGCAGAAGATTGTCCTGCACGGTCAGCCCCTTGAACAGGCGCCTGCCCTCCGGCACATGGGCAACGCCGCGCGTCAGGATGCCGTCGGGGGCGAGGCCGCCGATCTCCTCCCCGTCCAGCTTGATGCTGCCGCCGCGCGGCTTCAGCAGGCCCGAGATGGTGCGCAGCAGGGTGGTCTTGCCGGCGCCGTTGGAGCCCACGATGCAGGTGATGCCGCCGCGTTCGACAGCGCCCGAGATGTCCCACAGCACCTGCACGTCGCCATAGCCGGACTGCAGCTTGTCGATGGTCAGGAAGGCGTCAGCCATTGCTTGCCCCTTCGGCGATCGGTGTTGCGAAGCGCGCGGCGAACTTGGCGCCCAGATAGGCCTCCACCACACGCGGATCATTGACGACAGCCTGCGGATCGCCCTGTGCGATCAGTTCGCCATGATGCAGCACCAGGATACGCTGGGAGATCGACAGCACCACCTTCATCAGATGCTCGATCAGGATGATGGTGATGCCGCGTGCGGCGATCTTGCGGATCAGCTCCAGCGCGCCGTCGATCTCCGCCGCGTTCAGCCCGGCATTCACCTCGTCCAGCAGCAGCACCTTGGGTTTCATGGCCAGGCTCTTGGCCAGTTCCAGCCGCTTGCGGTTGGGCAGGCTCAGCAGCGCCGCCGGCTGCTCCGCGACATGATCCAGCCCGACAAAGGCCAGCTCGTCGCGGGCGGCCTGCATCGCCTCCGCCATGCCGCCGCGCCCGCCGCCGAACAGCGACCCGGCGGCGACATTCTCCAGAACGCTCATCTCCGGAAAGGGCTGGACGATCTGGAAAGTGCGGGCGAGGCCGCGCCGGGCCGCCTGGAAGGGTTTCTGCCGGCTGACATCGGTGCCGGCGAACACCACCTTGCCGGAGGTCAGCGGATGCACCCCGGTGATCAGGTTCACCAGCGTTGTCTTGCCGGCACCGTTCGGGCCGATCAGCCCGACGATCTCGCCTTCCTGCAAGGTGAAGGAGACATCGTTCACGGCATGGATGCCGCCAAAGGCCTTGGAGACATTCTCCAGACGCAGGATCTCGGTCATGCCGCCCCTCCCTGCTTGGCCGGGATGCCGATGCGGCGCAGCAGCTTGCGGTAGTCCAGCTTCAGGAAGCCGCCCGGCAGGAAGAAGATCAGGAACACGATGATGCCGCCCAGGATGGCACGGTTCCATTCCAGGAAGTTCGCCCAGAAGAACTCCTCCAGCAGCACGAACAGGCCGGCCCCGACGACCGGGCCGAACACAGTGCCGGCGCCACCCAGCAGCACCATCACCGGCACCTTCACGGTGAGCAGGATGGAGAAGCTGTCGGTCGGGTCGATATAGCCGACCCAGGAGGCGTAGATCGCCCCCACCGTGCCGCAGAACAGGGCGGACAGCGCATAGCCCATGATCTTGTAGCGCGTGGTGTCGATGCCCACCATGTCGGCAGCATCCTCATTCTGGTTGATGCAGCGCAGTCCGAAGCCCAGCCGCGCGCGGTCCACCAGCACGGTCGCCACGAAGGCGGCCAGCATGACCGCCAGCATGACGTACAGCACGGTGGCCGCCACCCGGTCCGGCCCGCCGGAGAGCAGCGGCACGTTCAGCCCGTCGCCGCCGCCGGTCAGGCTGCCCCAGGAGGAGATGACGAGGCGCACCACCTCGACCACCGCGATGGAGCCGATGGCGAAGTAATGGCCCTTCAGGCGCAGGATGATCGCGCCCAGCGCCACGGCGAAGGCGGTGACGAAGATCGTTGCCAGCGTCCAGGCCAGCACCAGCGGCACGCCGTTGCGCTGCGCCAGCGCGCCGACATAGCAGCCCAGCCCGAAGAAGGCGGCGGTGGAAAAGGAGGGATAGCCGGCAAAGCCGCCGATGAAGTTCCAGGACAGCGCCATCGCCGAGTACATCGCCACCGTGATGGCGATGCGCACGGTGTAGTTGTCGGCGAACAGCGGCGTGGCCGCCAGCAGCACGATCCAGGCCGCCAGCAGAGCGTAGCGCAAGCGAGAGCCGGTCATCATTCGTACCCCTTCACGCCGACCAGGCCGGTCGGGCGGACGATCAGCAGCACCAGCATGATCACGAAGCCCAGCGTGATGGCGTGCTGCGGGCCGATCAGATAGCCGGCGAAGCTCTCGATGATGCCGAGCGCGATGCCGCCGACCAGCGCGCCGGGCACGCTGCCCAGCCCGCCGATGACGCAGATCACGAAGGCCTTGCCGAGGAAGGCGCCGGTCAGGTTCGTTGTCACCGGGAACACCATGGCGAAGACCGCGCCGGCGGCGCCGGCCATCAGCGCGCCGATGCCGAAGGTGATGGCGTAGATGCGGTTCACCTGGATGCCCATCAGTGCGGCGGCCTGGCGGTCCATGCGCACGGCGACGATGGCGCGGCCGATGCGCGAGCCGCGCATGACGAGATACAGGATGCCGGTCAGCACGAAGGCCAGCGCCATGCCCAGCAGCCGGTCCATCGGCATGACCACGCCCAGCACCTCGGCGCTGCCCAGATCCAGCGTCACGCGGCGCGGCGTGGCGGTGAAGAACACCGTCATCAGGTTATAGAGGATCATGTCGAGGCCGAAGGTCAGCGTCAGCGTCGTCAGCACCGGCGCCGTCACCACCTTGTTGATGAACAGGTACTGCAGCGCGAAACCCACGCCATAGAGGATGAGGGCGACGACGGGCAGCGCCAGCACCGGGTCGATCTTCAGGTGGAACCAGGCGAAGAAGGTCAGATAGCCGCCCAGGATGATGAAGGAGCCGTGCAGCATGTTGATAACATTCAGCACGCCCCAGACCAGCGAGAAGCCGACGGCGATGCAGGCGTAGAGCGCCCCCAGCACGATGCCGTTGACGAGTATTTGCATGAAATCCACGGCCGGGTTCCCTTTTTGCGGCGCCGGACGGACAAGGAGGGAACCGGGGGAGAGCCTCCCCCGGTCAGGACGAAAGATCGCTTACTTCACTGCGATCATGTCGGCATTGGCGATGCCAGCCGGGTACAGGACCTTGATGTCCGTGCCCTGCACCTGGATCACCGGCATCTCGCGGCCCTGGTTCATGCCGTTGGCGCCGAACTTGATCGGGCCGTAGAAGGTCAGCATGTCGGTCGCGGCCAGCGCGTCGCGCACCTTCGCCTTGTCGGTGGAGCCGGCCTTCTGCACCGCGTTCACCAGCACGTCGGCGGCCGCCGCGCAGGAGGCGTGGACATAGTCCGGGTCGGTCTTGAAGGCGGCGGTGAAGTCCTTGTAGAAGCCCGCCGTGGTGTCCCACACGCCGGTGGCGCCGGTATAGGCGGTGGCATGGTGCCACCAGGTCGAGCTGGTGACGCCGTTGGCGAGATCGCCCAGGCCCTCGGTGAACTCACGGTAGGCCGGGCCGGTGACCATGGTGATGATCGGCGCCTCGATGCCCAGATCCTTCATCTGCTTGCGGCCCAGGATCAGGTCCTGGGTGTAGCCGGTCATGTAGATCCAGTCCGGCGAGGCGGCCTTGATCGCCGACATGGCGGCGGAATGGTCCATCGTGCCGACGGCATAGAGCTCGTTATAGACGACCTTCAAGCCGGCGGATTCGGCGGACTTCGCCATCGCGGTCGCCATCGATTTCGGGAACACGTCGTCGCGGCCATAGACGGCGATCTTCGCGGTGGAAGGCATCTTCTGCTTGAACAGGGCGGCCATCGCCTCGGTCATGCCGCTGTTCGGCGCCAGCGTGCCGAACAGGTACTTGAAGCCCTGGTCATAGACCGATTCCGAAGAGGCGACGCAGGCCAGCAGCGGCACCTGATAGCGTTCCGCCACGGCGGCGACGATCTTGGTATGGCCGGAGCCGAACGGCGCCATCAGCACATCCACCTTGTCGTCGGTCACCAGCTTCTCGGCCAGCTGGCCGGCGCGCTTGCCGTCGGTCTGGTAGTCGTACTTCACCAGCTCGACCTTCATGGTCTTGCCGCCGACCTTGATGCCGCCGGCCGCGTTGACCTTGTCGAGCCAGAGCTGCCAGACGCCTTCCTGCTTCTTGCCCTCATCGGCCAGGCCGCCGGTCAGCGCCAGCGGCGCGCCGATGCGCAGCACGTCGGCCGCATATGCGGCGGAAGGAAGGCTGGCGGTCGAGACGAGAGCGACGGCTGCCGCCGCGACGAAGGCTGTGTCCTTGAATTTCCCAAACATGTTGCGACCCCTAGCGTTTGCCATGGTTGTTGCGGTCGGCCGCACGCCAGGGCGCTGCTTTGCCCGGCAGGGTGGGGGACGCCCTGTCCGTCCCGTGCCTGTCCGGCGCTTGCCCTGGCATAGCCGAATATGAATCACCGCAAGCCTCATGCCAAAAGCAGTAACCCCAATAGTTTCAATAGCAACTAATTGTCCGGGACGGCGGGATGGCAGGCGGAATTGTCTAATGTTTAGTCGTTTGATGATGGCGAATGGCGCGAAATCGTGCAGCCGTGCCGTGCCGCGGTCCGGCCTGCTTTCCTGCATACATTCGTACACCGCGCTTCGCCGCTGGCGTCCTGAAAGGCGAGCGGCTAGGATCGCGCCAGGACGGTCCGCAACGCCAGCCTGGGCGGCGTTTGCCGCGTCCTTAGTCTTGAACAGGGGATGTTTCCATGAAACTGAAATTCGCATCGCTGGCCCTCGCCGCCGGCCTCATCGGCGGTCTCGCACTTTCCAGCCAGGCTGACGCGCAGCAGCGCGTCTTTTTCGGCATCGCGACCGGCGGCACCGGCGGCACCTATTACCCGCTGGGCGGCATGCTGGCCCAGGTGCTGTCGAACAATACCGTCATCGACGGCAAGAAGCTGGCCGCGACTGCCGAGACCGGCAACGCCTCGGTCGCCAACGCCAAGCTGCTGGGCCGTGGCGAGATCGAGAGCGCCTTCATCGCCGCCGACATTCTGGATGCCGCCTACAAGGGCGAGAACCAGTTCAAGGACGGCGCGGTGAAGAACATCCGGGCGCTGGGTGCGCTCTATCCGGAAACCGTGCAGCTCATCGTGCGCGCCGATTCCGGTGTGAAGAAGTTCGCTGACCTGAAGGGCAAGTCGGTGTCCTCCGGCTCGCCGGGCTCGGGCCAGTGGCAGCTGCTGGGCGACCTGCTGGAAGTGCACGGCATGAAGCGCGAGGATGTGAAGGAAGATTTCTCCTCCTTCGCGCAGTCGGTGGACAAGATCAAGGACGGCAACCTCGTCGCCAGCCTGATCACCGCCGGCACGCCGACCTCCTCGGTGCTGGACCTCGCCAATGGCCATCCGATCAGCGTCGTGCCGCTGGCCGGCCCGGAGGTCGAGGCGCTGAAGAAGAAGCAGCCCTATTACGCCTCCGTCACCCTGGCGGCGGACACCTACAAGGGCCAGACCGCGACGGTCGAGACGCTGGCGGTGATGGCGATCTGGGCCAGCCATGCCGATGTGTCGGACGAGGTTGCCTACGCCGTGGTGAAGGCCGCCTACGAGAACACCGAGACGCTGGCCAAGGTGCACACCCAGGGCAAGAACATCACCCTGGCGACGGCGCTGCAGTCGGTTTCCATCCCGCTGCATCCGGGCGCGGAGAAGTTCTACCGCGAAAAGGGCGTACTGAAATAAGCCGGCCCGTTACCACAGGCAGGGCGGCTTCGGCCGCCCTGTTTCTGCTTGTGCTTGCCGGTTGTGCCAGAACGCCGGACGGGAGTGCCTGCGTGCCGCGCATCGGCATCCAGGGCCATCCGGACGGCACGAAGCTGGCGGAGATGGCGGCCGGCCCTGATGGCGGCTTCGCGCTGCGCTACATCCATTCGGTTGCGCTGACCCCGGTGGTTAGCCGCTACCGGCTGGAAGACGGGCACATCGTGCAGATCGCGGAGGAATTCGACCAGCATGGTTTCGGCCTGCCCTACGGCGCCGACCGGCCGGGCGAAAGGTTGGAGTTGCGCGACGGGCGCTTCGTGTTGCATATGCACCGCGCAATGGGGCCGCTCTATGTCCGGGTCAGTGCGCCCTATGGCAACCGGCTGGATGGGACGGAAAGCCTGGATCTGACGCAGTGGGGTGCGCGCCGGCTGGAACTGGTGCCGCTGCCCTGCCGATAAGGTTTTGACGAGGGGAAACAAGGTGACGGATCGCGAGACGCACGCGCAGCCGGAAGAGGCGCTGTCAAAAGACCAGATCGACCGGCTGGTCGAGGAGTACGATCCGGAATCGAATTTCCGCCAGCTGATCGGCGGGGCGGCCATCATCGTCACCGTGATGGGCGTGCTGCTGTCGCTGTTCCATGTCTATACGGCGGGCTTCGGCCTGCTGAACGAGATTGCCCACCGGTCCATCCATCTCGCCTTCGTGCTGGCGCTGATCTATCTGGTGTTCCCCGAGCAGCGGCGTGCCCGCCCGGCGGTGGAATGGCCGGTCAGCCTGGGGTTCGTCGCCTTCTACCTCTACCTTGCCTATGACATGGCGCGCGCGCTGGAAGGCCGGGGCGAGGGCGAGGGGACGTGGATCTTCGTGCTGCTGATCGCAGGCGTGTCCTTCCTGACGCTGCCCTTCAAATTCCTGGGAACGGAGCGCAACCGCATCGCCTGGCGCGACTGGATCATGGCCGCCGTCGCCGCCTCGGTGTCGCTGTATTTCGTCGTCTTCTTCGAGGACATCTTCATCAACCGGGTCGGCGATCCGATCGGCCGGGACTACATGATGGGCGTTCTGGCCATCATCATGGTGGTGGAGGCGACGCGCCGCACCATGGGCCTGTCGCTGCCGATCATCGGCGTTGCCTGCCTGCTCTACGGCATGCTGGGGCCGTATCTGCCGGGCGTGCTGGGGCATCGCGGCTACAGCATCCTGCGCATCGTCAACCACATCTATATCGGCACCGAGGGCATCTACGGTATCGCGGTTGGCGTGGTGGCGACCTATGTGTTCCACTTCGTGCTGTTCGGCGTGCTGATGCAGCTGACCGGCCTCGGCCAGCTGTTCATGAACCTCGCCACCATCGTTGCCGGGCGCTATTCCGGCGGTGCCGCCAAGGTCTCGGTGGTCTCCTCTGGCCTGTTTGGCATGATCTCCGGCTCGTCCATCGCCAACACGGTGACAACCGGTGCGCTGACCATCCCGCTGATGAAGCGCAGCGGCTTCTCGCCGCGTTTTGCGGGCGGCGTCGAGGCCTCGGCCTCCTGCGGCGGGCAGATCACGCCGCCGATCATGGGGGCGTCGGCCTTCGTCATGGCCGAGATGCTGGGCGTGCCCTACAACCACCTGATCCTGATAGCCATCTTCCCGGCGATCTTCCACTATTTCGCCATGCTGCTGATGGTGCATCTGGAGGCCAAGCGCCTCGGCCTGTCCGGCATGGACCGCCGCCACATCCCGATCTTCCTGGAGGTGATGGCCCGGTCCTGGCACCTGCTGATCCCGCTGCTGGCGATGGTGACGCTGCTGCTGATGCAGTACACGCCGTTCCTGGCGGCGTTCTGGGGCATCATCCTCACCATCCTGTGCGGCTACCTGCCGCTGATCCTCAGGCCGCTGGGCTTCAAGTCGCTGGACCCGTCCTCGGCGCTGAAGCCGCGCCAGCTGGTCGAAGGGTTCGAGCTGGGGGCGAAATACGCGCTGGGCATTGGCGCGGCCTGTGCCTGCGTCGGCTTCATCCTCGGCATCGCCACCCTGTCGGGCATCGGCTTCAAATTCTCCGGCGCCGTGCTGCAGCTTGCCTCCTCGGCGGCGGAGACGGTGCTGGCCTTCGACTTCACCGGCTGGATCGGCCAGCAGGGCGTGACGCTGTTCTTCGCGCTGGTGTTCATCGCCATCGCCTGCATCCTGATGGGCGCCGGTATCCCGACGACGCCGACCTATATCATTCTGGCGTCCATCGCTGCGCCGGCGCTGCACGATCTGGGCGTGCCGCTGCTGGTGACGCATTTCTTCGTGTTCTATTACGGCGTTCTGGCCGATGTGACGCCGCCGGTGGCGCTGGCCGCCTATGCCGGGGCCGGCATTGCCGGGTCGGAGCCGATGCGCACCGGCACCACCGCCTTCCGGCTGTCGATGGGCAAGGCGCTGGTGCCCTTCATGTTCGTCTATGCGCCCAGCATGCTGCTGGTGGATTTCACCTGGCTGGAATTCGCTCAGGCGATGCTGAGCGGCCTCTTGTCTGTGCTGTGCCTGTCGGTCGCCTATATCGGCCATTTCCGCGCCGCCGTGTCGGGCTGGACGAAGCTGGCGCTCAGCGTTGCCGGGCTGCTGCTGATCTTCAACGATCTGCGCGGCATCCTGGTCGGCGCCGCCATCGCCGCCCTGGCGCTGGGCGGTAACTGGCTGGCGGCGCGGCGTCTTTCGTCAGCTTAGGACACGGCCCCCGCGCCATAGGTGCCACGCAGCGGCTGACCCTCGGCGAAGCGGGTGAAGCGATAGGGCTGCAGCGGCTGGTCGGCCGGCAGGCCCAGCGCCGCCTGCGCCAGCAGTCGGCCGATCATCGGCGACAGCTTGAAGCCATGGCCGGACAAGCCGAAGGCGACGTTCAGCCCCTCGATGCCGGGCAGCGGCCCTAGCACCGGGTTCCAGTCCGGCGTGGTGTCATAGAGGCCGGACCAGGAGGTCACGAACCGCGCCTCCTCGAATTTCGGCATGCGGTGGGCCAGCGCCTCGCCCTGCTCGACGATCCAATCCAGCGGGATATCGGCATCCACGGTTTCCGGCGAGTCGGTCTCCACGCCTTCGTCGCCTGTGCCGACCAGGATCTGGCTGCCGGAGGTGGAGCGGGTATAGAGCAGGCTGGGCGAGGCCAGATCCTTCAGGATCGGGAAGCGCGGCGTATAGGGCTCATCCACCTCGAAGGCCAGCACGTCATGCCGTGTGATGCTCATCGGCAGTGTGACGCCAGTCCAGCGCGTGAGGTCATGGCTCCACACATTCATCGCCGCCACCACAGCGCCGGCCTGCACATCGCCCTCGGAGGTCTTCAGCCCGGTGACCCGGTTGCCGTCCATCAGCAGCCCTTCGACCGAGACACCCTGGCGGATATCGGCACCGGCGCGCTTGGCGGCGCGGGCGAACCAGCTGGCCGTCAGGTAGGGGTCGGCAAAGCCCGCGCCCGGCTCATAGCCGATGGCGTCGATGTCATCCAGGTTCAGCCAGGGATGCAATTCCAGCGCCTCGGCCTTGTCGATCAGCCGCGCCTCGATACCGATACCGGCCTGATGCGCGATGGCGCCACGCACCGCCTGCGACGACTCCCCCTCGGGCGCCACGATCATATAGCCGCAGCGGATGAAGCCGGCGGAGGCCTCTTCATCGCCGATCATCTCGCCGAAGCCCTCGAACATCTCCAGCGAGGCCTTGGCCAGCGCCATATTCGCCGGTACGGAATAATGCGCGCGCAGCAAGCCGCTGGACTGCGCCGTGGTGCCGGTGGCGATCTGCTGGCGCTCGAACAGCGCGACACGCCCCGCGCCCAGACGGGTCAGGTGGAAGGCAACGGCAGTGCCGATGGCGCCGCCACCAATCACCGCGACATCGTAGCTCTTGCTCATCGTGCGGCCTTCTTCTTCTCGGCGTTGGCGAAATCCAGGCACTCTTCCATGATCGCGGTCAGCACCGTGCGGATCGGCGCGGCATAGGCGGGGTCATAGGGTGTCGGCCAGTTATCCTCACTGACCGGCCCCAGAGGCTCTTCCATGTAGCCACGGCAGCCGAGTTCCATCTGCACCGCATGCACGCCGTCCGCCGGCTTGCCATAGTGGCGGGTGATATAGCCGCCCTTGAAGCGGCCGTTCAGCACGGCGGGGAAGTCGCTTTGCGCGCACTGCGCGCGCACCGCCTCGGCCAGTTCCGGGGCGCAGGAGGCGCCGGAATTGGTGCCGATGTTGAACACCGGCAGCGTGTCCTCGAACAGGCGCGGAATCACCGAGCGGATGGAATGGCAGTCATACAGCACCACGGCCGGGTGGCTTTCCCGCAGCCGCGCGATCTCCGCCGCCAGCGCATCGTGATAGGGCTGGAAATAGGTCGTGCGGCGCGCCGCGATCTCCGCCTCGTCCGGCTCCTCGCCATCCTTGTAGAGCGGCTCGCCATCGAAGCTGGTGAGCGGGCACAGGCCGGTGGTCGCCTGGCCGGGGTAGAGCGATACGCCGGACGGGTCGCGATTCACATCGATGATGGTGCGCGAGATGCCGGTACGCACCAGGGTGGCGCCCATATCGGCCGCGAAATCGTACAGCTTCTCGATCCACCAGTCGGCATCCTTGCGCGCCAGCCAGGGTGAGACCAGCCGGTTCTCGAACGCCGCCGGAATATCCGTGCCGGTATGCGGGAAGCTCAGCACGAGGGGCGCATCGCCCCGGCGGATGGTCAGCCAGTCGGTCATCGGTATTCTCTGTGGGTCGCGGGCATGGGGACGCCTTGGAAGGCCGGAGGTCGATTGTGCGAAGATGAAGCCCCGCCTGCGGATTATGTCTAGACATAATTTTCGCAGCCGAGGAATGATGCGCGCGAATTACGGAGTAGGCACGATGCGCCGGCTGATTTTCGACCATGCCCTGCTGCCCGATGGCTGGGCCGACCGGGTCGCCCTCACGATTGTCGATGGCTGGATCGAGAAGATCGAGCCGGATGCCACGGGCGATGGCGAGCGCATCGCCGGCATTGCCCTGCCCGGCATGCCGGACCTGCACAGCCACGCCTTCCAGCGTGGCATGGCAGGGCTGGCGGAGACGCGCGGCCCGGCCTCGGATTCCTTCTGGACCTGGCGGCAGGTCATGTACCGCTTCCTGGACCGGCTGACGCCGGAGATGGTGGAGGCGATCAGCGCCTATGCGATGATGCAGATGGTCGAGGGCGGCTTTACCGCGCTGGCCGAATTCCATTACCTGCATCACGGCCCGGACGGGCAGCCCTATGCCGACCGGGCGGAGCTGTCGGCCCGCATCGCGGCGGCGGCGCAGGCCAGCGGCATCGGCCTGACCCTGCTGCCGGTGTTCTATGCCCATAGCGGCTTTGGCGGGTTGCCGCCGACCGAGGGGCAGCGCCGCTTCGTGAACGATCTCGATGGCTTCGCGCACCTGCTGGAAGGGGCCGGGAAGGCGCTTGCCACCCTGCCGGATGCGAAGCTGGGCCTCGCGCCGCACAGCCTGCGCGCAGCAACGCCGGAGGAGATCACCGCACTGGCCGGGATGGTCCCGGACGGGCCGGTCCATATCCACATAGCCGAGCAGATGCAGGAGGTCGAGTCCTGCCTCGCCTGGTCAGGCCGCCGGCCGGTTGAATGGCTGCTGGAGAACCAGAAGGTGGACAGGCGCTGGTGCCTGGTGCATGCGACGCACCTGCTGCCGGCGGAAACCACCGCAATGGCCGCATCCGGCGCCATCGCCGGGCTGTGTCCGCTGACCGAGGCCAATCTGGGCGACGGCATCTTCGACGGGGTGAATTACCTGGCGCAGGGCGGGCGTTACGGTATCGGCAGCGATTCCAACATCGAGCTGGATGCGCCCGGCGAACTGAAGATGCTGGAATACAGCCAGCGCCTGCGCGACCGGGGCCGCAACCTGATGGTGCGCGGGCAGGAAGGGGCGTCCACCGGTCGCGCCCTTTACGACGCGGCGCTGGAGGGCGGGGCGCAGGCGCTGGGCCGCCGGATCGGCGCGCTGGCAGCCGGCCACCGCGCCGATATCGTGGTGCTGGATGCCGGTCATCCCGATATCGCGCTGGCGCGCGGCGACCGCTGGCTGGACGCCTATATCTTCGTCGCCGGCAAGGCGGCCATCGACAGGGTCATCGTCGGCGGCGAGCTGCTGGTGACGGGCGGCCGGCACCGCGCCCGCGCCGCGCTGGCCGCCCGGTACCGTACGGCCCTGGCCGGTCTGCGGGCCTGACCAAGTCGCTCCCTCAAGGTCTGAAATCCGGCCGACGTCGAGCGCCGGCCGGATTCCCGGACCTCGAACCTCAGAAGCCGAGATCGCTGGCCGCCACCACATCCGCCGAGGACAGGGTGGACAGGCCGATCAGCGTCACCGTCGCGCCGGAGATCGACAGCTCGACATTGCCTGACACGGTCTGCTGCTGGGCGAGTGCTGCGCTGATCTCCGCCTGGGTCACGCCCTGGATCGCCAGCACGTCGACGCCGGCCACGAAATCCATGATGGTCGGCTCCAGTATGGCGCCGGGGAAGCGCGCGTCGAAGCCGCGCACCACGAACACATCGGCCCCGTCGCCGCCGATCATGGTGTCGCGGCCGAGGCCGGAGAACATGGTGTCGTTGCCGGTGCCGCCGACGATGGAATCCAGCCCCTTGCCGGCGCGCAGCTCGTCATTGTCGAGGCCGCCCAGGATGGTGTCGCCCTGGTTGCCGCCATTGATGTATTTGTCGCCGGTGGTGCCGCTGGCGTCGATGTAATCCTTGCCGAGGCCGGCGACGATGGAGTCGTTGCCATTGCCGGACGTGATGGTGTCCGCGCCGTCGCCGCCCAGCAGCGTGTCCGCGCCGGCGGTGCCGGTCAGGGTCAGGCCGTTGGGATCGGCGCTGTCGTTGTCGGTGACGGTGACGCTGCCGAAGATGCCGTTGCTGGCGGAGAGCTGCCCGCCGCTGACGCCGGTGATCTGGACGTAGAAATTTTCGCTGCCTTCCGCGATCGCGTCGTCGGTGATGGCGATGGCGACCTGCTTCGAGGTCTCGTTGGCCAGGAAGGTGACGCTGCCTTCCGAGACCGCGGTGAAATCCCCGCTGTCGGTCGCAGTGCCCGACACGGTGCGGTAGGTGACCGTCACATTGTGGCTTTGCGCGGAGTCGAGCTGGAATTCCACCAGCGCGTTGCCGCCCTCGGTTGCGAAGGCGTCGCGCACGGTGGCCGTGCCGGTCGGCGTGTCGCCATTCTCGCTCATGCTCAGCAGATAGCTGCCGGCATCGTTGAAGCCGAAATAGGTTTCGGCGGACAGGTAGTAGGTGCCGCCGGCGCTGGGGGTGAAGCTGAGATTGGCCCCGGTCCAGGCGCTGGCGTCCCAGCTGGTGTCGCTGGTGATGTCGTTGCCGCTGGAATCGTAGAGCTTCAGCGAGCCGCCGGCGGTCGCGCCGACCGGCGAGTTCACCGGCGTCATGCTCCAGCTATAGCTGGCTCCGGCGGTCAGTTGCACGGCGAACCAGTCGGCGTCCGGGCTGGTGTTGGTGCCGTTGATGACGCCGGCCGCGGTGCCGCCCGCCGCCAGCGTCGCCGTGGTGGCGGTGGATGCGCCGGCCTCGTCCGCCAGATCGGTGGCCGCGACCCCGTCCACCGTGATCGAGTAGCTGCCGCTGCCGGATACGGCGACGAAATAGCCGGAGGATGGGTGCAAGGCGGTATGGGAAATACTGCTGCCCGAGGTGGCGAGGGTCGAGCTGTCGCTTATCAGGCTGATCGAGGCATTGGCCCCGGAAACAGTAATGTTGTATGTCTCGCCGGAGGCCATCGGCAGTCGAATCCAGTCCACATCGCTGCTGCCGGACAAGGTTCCCGAGACGGTGTAGCCCTTCAGCAGATAGCCCAGACTATCGGCGCTGGCATTATCTCCCCAGTCGGTGGTTTCGTTGATTCCCGCCATTCTGCCCTCCATTTTATGGCTATTAGAGGATGCCTTCCGGTTATTTCCGGAAAGGTGGGAAATTCTATCGCACTGGATATCGGTGGATCAAATTAAAGCGCCGTGACCGGCGGATGAAATTCCGCCGAAAGAACGCCCGGTTACTCCGCGGCGGCGGGGGCGGCGGCCTTTTCCGACGCACCCGTCGGCATCAGGGCTGCGGCCAGCGTGATGATCGCCGCCAGCACGGCCAGTACCAGCATCAGCGTGGCAAAGCCGCCACCGCCCTGGTGCAGCCCGGCGATCATCGGCACGGCGGCGGCGCTGACGCCCAGCGACAGCACATATTTCGCCGCATACATGCGCGAGCGCCACTCCGCCGCCCCATAGCGCGCGACGATGGCGTCATTGATCGGGATCGCGCCGAACACCAGCAACATCATGCCGATGGCGGCCGCGACCATCAGCGTGCCCTCCGCATTGGCGGCGATGAGGAACAGCGGCACCTGCAGCACGATGACGCCGACATAGATCAGCTTCAGCGGGTAGCGGTCGATCAGATGGCCGACGACGATCTGCGCGCAGGCGGCGATGACATAGATCGCGGTGACCAGCGCGCCGATCTGCGTGGTGGTGCCGGCGAATTCCGCTGTGCGCTCGGCGATCAGCTTCGGCAGGCCGACCGTGGTGGCGTGGAAGATGATGCCGCCGCACAGGGTGGCGACGATCACCACGCCGAACAGCAGCTTCATCTGCGAGGGCGTCAGCGCGATATGCGCGCGCGCCGGCTTCTTTGCCGCCCCCTTCGCGGCCTGCCGGCGGGCGAAGACCATATAGGCGATGCCGGTGGCGATGGAGACCAGGCCCGGCAGGATGAACACCGCGCGCCAGCCCCACTGGTCGGCCAGCGCGCCTGCCGTGATACCGGCGGCGGCGACACCGAGATTGCCCCACACGCCATTGATGCCCAGCGCCTTGCCCAGCTTCTCCGCATCCGCGGCGACCATGGCGATGCCGACCGGGTGATAGATCGCGGCGAACAAGCCTATCAGTGTCAGCCCGGCCGCCAGTTCCAGCGGCGAGCGGGCGAAGCCGGTCAGGATCGAGGCCATGCCGATGCCGATGAAGAATACCGACATCATGCCGGTCTTGCTCCAGCGGTCGCCCAGCCAGCCGGCGGGGATCGAGGCTGCGCCGAAGGCGACGAAGCCGAACACGGAGAGCGACAGCACATCGGCGTAGGAGCCGCCGAACACCGGGTCGGCCGCCATCGCCAGCACCGCCGTCGGGAACAGCAGCATGAACAGATGGTCGTAGAAATGGCCGACATTCAGGAACAGGAAGCCGGTCCGGTCGCGATGCACGCTCATGGGTGTCCTCGTTCGCCTTTCAGTGCCGTATGGGGGCGGGGTGGTTGCAGTGTCGAATTCTCTGCTAACCGTCACCCCCGCACTTGTTGCGGGGGTCCAGGGTTCAGCCCACACGGGCGATGCCGAAGCTAGCTGAAGCCTGGATTCCCGGGACAAGCCCGGGAATGACGGTTAGAGCAGGAAATTGATTACGCGTTCCTATCCATCCTCATCTCATCTCGACTCTAGGCCGCGCCGGTGCGACCATCTTGCGATGGTTAGCCAAGAGATATCGCAAACCAGTCAAAACTACCGTCCGAGCCTGGAGGTTAAGGGGCTGGAGGATGTGCCGCGCCCGGTGGTGCCACTGGCCATCGATTTCCCAGACGGGCACATCATCCCGCCGCATGTGCACCGGCGCGCGCAGCTGATCTATGCCGCGCGCGGGGTGATGACGGTCTCGGTGCCAGCGGCGGGCGGCGGTCTCTGGGTGATTCCGCCGCAGCGTGCGCTGTGGATGCCCGGCGGTATCGCCCATTCCATCCGCATGACCGGCGCCGTCGAGATGCGCACGCTCTATCTGAGCGGCGCGGCGGCATCCCGCCTGCCGCCGGATTGCCGTGTGGTCGCCGTGCCGCCGCTTCTGCGCGAGCTGATCCTGCGGGCGATGGATATCCCGCCGTTCTATGAGGAACAGGGGCCGGATGGGCGGCTGATGGCGGTGGTGCTGGACCAGCTGCATGTGCTGCCCATCATGCCGCTGCACCTGCCGATGCCGGCGGACAAGAGGCTGGCCGCGATCTGCCGGGCGCTGCTAGCCGACCTTGCCGACAACCGCGCACTGGAGGAGTGGGGCCGGCAGGCCGGCGCCAGCGTCAGCACGCTGGCCCGGCTGTTCCGGCGCGAGACCGGCATGGGCTTCGCCGCCTGGCGGCAGCAGGCGCGCCTCGTGCGAGCACTGGAGTTGTTGGCCGCCGGCCATCCGGTCACGCAGGTCGCACTCGACCTCGGCTATGACAGTGTCAGCGCCTTCATCGCCATGTTCCGCCGCGCCTTCGGCGTGCCGCCCTCGCGCTATTTCCGGGAGTGAGCGGGACAGGTCTGCGTCCCGCCCCCTTGACCGCGCCGCCGCGCTGGCCGAGACATCATCGGAACAGAAACCAGGGGGAAACAATGGCCGACCAGCCGAGCTACATCCATGTGCGCTATGACGATCACGGGGCGAAGGGCCGCGTTGCGCGCGTGACCATCGCCAATGCGCGCAAGCTGAACACCATGAGCACGCCGCTGATGGAGGAGTTCACCGCCATTTTCGCCGAGCTGGCGCGTGACGACAGCCTGCTGGCGGTGGTGCTGACCGGTGAGGGCGAGAAGGCCTTTGTCGGCGGGGCGAACATCGATGAGATGGCCGGGCTGGACGAGCACAAGGCGCGCGCCTTCATCACCCGCGTGCATGGCTGCTGCAACGCCGTGCGGCAGGTGCCGGTGCCGGTGATCGCGCGGATCAACGGCTATACGCTGGGCGCGGGGCTGGAGCTGGCGGCGGCTTGCGATCTGCGCATCGCCGTGGACAGTGCCGTGTTCGGCATGCCGGAGGTGAAGCTGGGCATCCCGTCGGTGGTGGAGGCCGCCTTGCTGCCCGGACTGATCGGCTGGGGCCGCACCCGCCAGATCCTGCTGCTGGGCGAGAATTTCAGCGCCGCCAAGGCGGAGAAATGGGGCTTCGTCGAGAAGCTGGTGCCTGCCGCCGATCTCGATGCGACGGTCGATGAATGGCTGGCGAGCCTAGTGGAGTGCGGGCCGGTGTCGATCCGGCTGCAGAAGAAGCTGATCCGTGACTGGGAGGACCTGCCGCTGCGCGCCGCTGTGGCCGCCGGCATCGACAGCTTCGCCACCGCCTGGAAGGGCGAGGAGCCGCGCCGCATGATGGATGATTTCCTGAAAGCGCGCGAGGAAAGCCGCAAGGCGAAGTAGGGGGCTGGTTGCTTCGCCTTTGTCATTGCCGGGCTTGACCCGGCAATCCAGGGGCCATGTTCTGTAACGCTACAGGCAAGGCACCGCCCCTGGACCCCCGGGTCAAGCCCGGGGGTGACAGGTCGAAGAGGGTGACAGGTTGGAGAGGTAAGCCTTACCAGCTGGTGACGACCGCGCCCTTGAAGCGGGTCTGGATGAACTCCTTCACCGGCTGGGTGTGGTAGGCCTTCAGCAGGGCGGCGACCCAGGGCTTGTCCTTGTCCTGCTCGCGCACGGCGATGATGTTGGTGTAGGGCGACTCGGCAGTCTCCCGCGCGATGGCGTCATTCACCGGGTCGAGGCCGGCCTCGACGGCGTAGTTGGTGTTCACCGCCGCCGCCGTGACGTCATCCAGCGAGCGCGGCAGCTGCGCCGCGTCCAGCTCGATCAGGCGCAGCTTCTTCGGGTTCTCCGCGATGTCCAGCAGGGTCGGCTTCAGGCCGACACCATCGCGCAGCTTGATGACGCCTTTGGCCTGCAGCAGCAGCAGCGAGCGGCCGCCATTGGTCGGGTCGTTCTGGATCGCCACGGTCGCGCCTTCCGGCAGTTCGTCGAAGGACTTCACCTTCTTCGAATAGAAGCCCATCGGGAACACCACGGTCTGGCCGACCGAGACCAGCTTGAAGCCGCGATCCTTCACCTGATTGTCCAGATAGGGCAGGTGCTGGAAGGAATTGGCCTCGATATCGCCGGACGCCAGCGCGGTGTTCGGCACGACATAGTCGGTGAACTCGATGATCTTGATGTCGAGCCCGTCCTGTGCCGCGACCTTCTTCACCTGCTCCAGGATTTCGGCGTGCGGGCCGGCGGAGACGCCGACGCGGATGGTCTCTGCGGAGGCTGCCGTGGCCAGGCCGGCGGTCAGCAGCAGGGCGGCGAGGCCGCCGAGGATACGCTTGTTCATGAGGGATACTCCTTTGGTTTTGAATGGAAAAATCAGGCGGTGCGCAGGCGCTTGTTCACCCGCCGGGCGAGGCGTTCGCCCAGCGACTGGATGCCCTGCACAAGCACGATGAGGAGGAGGACGACGGCGGCCATCACTTCTGGCATGAAGCGCTGGTAGCCATAGCGGATGCCGAGATCGCCCAGCCCGCCGCCGCCGACCGCGCCGACCATGGCCGAGTAGCCAATCAGGCTGACGAGGGCGAGGGTGAGGCCCAGCAGGATGCCCGGCAGGGCTTCTGGCACCAGCACCTTGGCGATGATCTGCAAGGGGGTGGCGCCCATCGCCTCCGCCGCCTCGACCAGTCCGCGATCCACCTCGCGGATTGCCGTCTCGACGATGCGCGCGATGAAGGGCACGGCGGCCACGGTCAGCGGCACGATGGCCGCGCTGGTGCCGATGGAGGTGCCGGCGACCAGCCGCGTGAACGGGATGATCGCCACCACCAGGATGATGAAGGGCGTCGAGCGGGTGGCATTCACCAGCACCCCGCCGATGCGGTTGAACAGCGGCGCGGCCAGCAGCTCCCCCCGGCCGGAGGTCGCCAGCCAGATTCCGAGCGGCAGGCCCAGCGCCGTGCCGATGGCCCCGGACAGGGCGACCATGTAGAGCGTGTCGAGCGTGGCTTCAGCCAGCAGCAAGAAGAGCTGGTGCGACATGGCCCAGGACCTCCACGGAAAGTTGATGGGACTGGAAAAAGGCGAGCGCGGTGCCCAGCGTCTCGCCATTGGGCAGGGAGACCACCAGCGTGCCGAAGGGCCGGCCCTGGATATGGTCGATACGGCCCGACAGGATGTTGGCGTCGATGTCGTGATGTCGGGCCAGCCGGCTGAGGATCGGTTGGTCCGCGCTGTCGCCGGTGAAGCGGATCAGCAGCACCGCCTCGCCGCCCGGCTGCGCATCGGCCTGCAGCTGGTTGGCCAGGGCCGGCGGCAGGTCAATGCCGGTCACCATGCCGATGAAGGAGCGCGTGGTCGGGTGCTGCGGCCGGGTAAACACCTCGAACACGCTGCCCTGCTCGATCACCCTGCCGGCCTCCAGCACCGCCACCTTGTGGCAGATTTCCTTGATGACATGCATCTCGTGGGTGATGAGGACGACCGTCAGCCCCAGCTTGCGGTTGATCTCGGCGATCAGCCGCAGCACGTCGCGCGTGGTCTCCGGGTCCAGCGCGCTGGTCGCCTCGTCGCACAGCAGCACCTTCGGCTCGGTCGCCAGCGCGCGGGCGATGCCGACGCGCTGCTTCTGCCCGCCGGACAGCTCGGCGGGGTAGCGGTCGCGCTTGTCGGTCAGGCCGACCAGTTCCAGCAGCGGCTCGACCCTGGCTTTGATCTCTGCTTTCGACAGGCCGGCCAGTTCCAGCGGCAGCGCCACATTGTCGAACACGCTGCGCGAGGACAGCAGGTTGAAATGCTGGAAGATCATGCCGATGCCCCGGCGTTCCCGGCGCAGGGCGGCACCGGACAGGGCGGATATCTCCACACCGTCCACCAGCACGCGGCCGGAGGTGGGGGCCTCAAGCCGGTTGATGACGCGGATCAGTGTCGATTTGCCGGCACCCGACCGGCCGATGATGCCGTAGATCTCACCGGCCTCGATGGTCAGGCTGACCTCGTTCAGGGCGGTAACAGCAGGTCCGCCGCGCTTGGGCGGCGGGTAATGTTTGGAGACCTGATCGAGTTGGATCATGTCCTGGGACTCCTGACGTAAGGATGACGGAATGTCCCCGCTGGCGGGCGGGTTCAGTCGTTCTGGAAAAGGGAAAAGGGCCGGGCGCTCTTACGGGAGAGGGCCGGGCTAGGCCGGCTGTCAGGTTCGACAGCGGCAGCGGCGCATTCGGCGGGTGACGCCGGTCAGCGACGGAAATTCAGGCAATAAAAAAAGCGCACACATGGCTCACTCCATCAACAGACGGGAAAACCACGAATACGCTCCGTGGCGCTTTAGCGTTTGTTGACGCGGCGCAAGCTGCTCCCTCAAATCACCGCGAGACAGGTCTCCCTGTCTGCTGGTGAAGATAGGGATGGCGGTTTTTCCGTCAAGCGGAAATGTGCGCAGGAGGGGGCTGAATTTTTTGCAACGCACAATGGGGGGTGAACTATCTCCGCGGAAGAACCGCTTTCTCTTTCGTCATGGTCGGACTTGATCCGACCATCCATTGACCGAGCGAACCGCACTGACCGCTGGACCCTCGGGTCAAGCCCGAGGGTGACGAGAAAGAAGAGGGGAGAGGGGAAGTGCCCCCTACATCACCACCTGGCCGACGGTCAGGCCGCCGCAGACATTCAGCACCTGGCCGGTGACGAAGCCGGCCCCGTCGGACATGAAATAGGCGCAGGCTGCCGCCACTTCCGAGGGCTGGCCGATGCGGCCGACCGGCACGGTGGCGATCAGCGCCTCGGCCTGCGGGCTGCCGGGCGGGTTGGCGTCGCGGAACAGCTCGGTTTCGATGGGGCCGGGGGCGACGCAGTTCACGGTGATGCCGTCGCGCGCCAGCTCCAGCGCCCAGCTCCGCGTGAAGCCGACCACGGCGGCCTTGGTGGCGCCGTAGATGCCGCGCCCTTCCTTGCCCAGCGCGGCGCGGCTGCCGATGTTCACGATGCGCCCGCGCCGCTTTGTCTTCATCGCCGGCAGCACGGCCTGGCTGCATTGCAGCAGCGCGCGCATGTTCACCGCGATCATCTGCTCGAAGGCCGGCAGGCTGGCATGCTCCAGCCGCTCCACGGTGATGAGGCCGGCATTGTTCACCAGATTATCGACCTGATAGGTCTTCGAGATCTCCGCCAGCGCGCGGGCGGTGTCGGCGGCATCCGACAAATCACCGGTCACATAGTCGCCGGGAAAGCCCTCCTTCGGCGCGCTGCGCGACAGGCCGATCACGTGATGGCCGCGCGCCGCCATGTCCTTCGCGAGCGCCAGGCCGATGCCCCGGCTTGCGCCGGTGATGAGGGTGATGGGTTTCGACATTGCTTCCTCCCTGTTCCGCCCCGAGGGTGTGCCTGTAGGCGTGAAAAATTGCCGTCACTTAGTTGTAAAGTTTGCTGACGACTTTGTTTTCTGTCGGTAGCATGATGCCCGCAAGCGCCGGGCCGGCGTCAAGGCGCAAAGGCCGGTATAGAAACATCAAATCCAGGGATCGCCATGTCCAAGCGTGTGCTCATTGCCCAGATCATGCACGAGACGAACACTTTCAGCCTGTTGCCGACGGATGAGGGGGCCTATCGCCGCCGCTATCTGGGCATCGGCGACGAGATTGTCGGGCAGTTCCGCGGCACCCGCACGGAGCTTGGCGGCTTCATCGACGCCGCCGAGCGCTTCGGCTGGACCACGGTGAACGCGGTCGCCGCCAACGCTACCCCCTCGGGCAAGGTAACGGCGGACTGCTGGGCGATGCTGAAGGGCGCCGTGCTGGACGCGCTGGACAAGCAGGGACCGGTGGACGGCATCTGCCTCGCCCTGCATGGCGCGATGGTGACGGAAACGGAGGACGATGCGGAAGGCGCGCTGCTGGAAGCGCTGCGCCGCCGGCTTGGCCCGCGCGTGCCGATCGCCATCACGCTGGATTTGCACGCCAATGTCAGCGACGCGATGGCGGAGAATGCCAATGCCATCATCGCCTATCGCACCTATCCGCATATCGACCAGTTCGAGCGCGCGGTGCAGGCCGCCGACCTGGTGAATGAGATGATGGAGGGCCGGCTGGAGCTCGGCTGTATCGTCGGCCGCCCGCCCTCGCTGGATGGCTGCGACCATGGCCGCACCAGCGCCGGCGTCGGGCCGATGGTCGATCTGCTGGCAATGGCGGCGGAATATGAGAAGGAGACCGGCATCCACGCCATCTCCATCCATGCCGGCTTCCAGTGGTCGGACATCCACATGGCCGGCCCGTCCGTGTCGATCAGCCATAATCCCGCGGTGACGCGGCGCGCGAAGGATATCCTGGATACGCTGATCCGCGAGATCTGGGACACGCGCGACAAACAGACCGTGCATTACCAGACGCTGGACGTCGCGGTGGCCGAGGCGTTGAAGGGCGAGGACGGCACCGGCAAGCCGCTGGTCATCGCCGACCCGACGGACAATCCGGGCGGCGGCGGCTATGGCGACACGACGAACCTGCTGCGCGCGCTGCTTGATGCCGGGGTGAAGAATGCCTGCTTCTGCCCGATCACCGATCCGGCGGCGGTGCAGGCCGGCCAGAAGGCCGGTGTTGGCGCCAGCATCACGGTCGAACTGGGCGGCCATACCGATCCGGCCTTCGGTGCGCCGATCAAGTGCACCGGCGTGGTAAAGCATCTGGGCGATGGCCGCTTTGTGCATGACGGGCCGATGTGGAAGGGCGTGGTCATGCAGATGGGCCCGACCATGGTGCTGGAGGTTGGCGGCATCGAGATCGTCGTTACCACCAACCGTCAGCAGACCACCGACCATCAGGCCTTCCTGACCAACGGCATCGACCCGCTCAAGAAGAGCGTCATCGTGGTAAAGAGCGCGCATCATTTCCGTGCCGCCTTCGAGCCGATCTCCCGTAAGGTCATCGCGGTTGATTCCGGCTCGCTGTGCTCGCACGACTGGTCGCGCTTCGACTTCAAGAAGCTGCGGCGGCCGATCTGGCCGCTCGACGAAGTGGTTTTCTAAGTCCCGACCCGGCACGACAAGAGGAACAGAAATGGCCGAACTGACGCTCTCCAACGGCGCCAAGCTCTATTACGAGGTGCATGGCGATGGGCCGCCGCTGGTGCTGGCTGCCGGCCTGTCGGGCAGCGCCACCTTCTGGAACGTCCATGTGCCGGAACTGTCGAAGCGCTACAAAGTCGTGCTGCACGATCATCGCGGCACCGGGCGCAGCAGCCTGGACCGGATCGAGTATTCGGTGCCGCAGATGGCCGATGACGTGCTGGCGCTGATGGACCATCTCGGCATCGACAAGGCGCATTATGCCGGCCATTCGACGGGCGGGGCGATGGGCCAGCATATTGCGCTGGAACATCCGGAACGCATCGACCGGCTGGTGCTGAGCGCCACCTGGGCCGGCTTCGATGGCTATTTCCAGCAGCTGTTCCGGGTGCGCACGGAAATCCTCGACAGCATGGGGCCGGGCGCCTATCTGCGCGCCAACATCCTGTTCATGCTGCCCAGCGACCATCTGCGCGACAATCCGGATGCCGGGCTGATCACCGACGAGGCGGCGGCGAAGCAGGTGCCGGTGCCGGAGATCGTGAAGTCGCGCATTGCCGCCATCATGGCGCATGACAGGCGCAAGGATGTGCCGACGATCCAGCACAGGACGCTGGTGTTCGGCGCGCGCGACGACATGGTGACGCCGGCCTATCTGAGCGAGGAGCTGGGCCGCCTGATCCCCAACGCCGAGACGGTCATCCTGCCGCATGGTGGGCATTTCTACCCGGCCGTCCATCCGGAGCGCTTCCGCGAGGTGCTGACCGGCTTCCTGGAAAGCTGACGCGACGGAAATCTCCCGCTGCCGCGTACAAGGGAAAAGGCATCGCCCTTGGAATGCCTTAGTTGCCGCCTACATTGTGTGTTAAGAACGGCTCGCAGCATTTGTCTACCGGGAGAGCAAGCATGAGCGCTGGCACATTTCTTTCTGCCGCCGGCACCACAGACACCGCGAAGAAGCTGGCGCTGCCCAAGCTGGCAATGGTTGCCGGGCTGGCGCTGCTGGTCGCCGCCTGCGCGCAGCCGACGCCCTACAAGCCGCGGCTGGACAGCTCGACGGGCTTTTCCGAGCAGCAGATCGAGGGCAACCGGTTCCGCGTGACCTTCTATGGCAATGACGTGACGCCCCGCGAGACGGTGGAGAATTACCTGCTCTACCGCGCCGCCGAACTGACGCTGCAGCGCGATGGCGACCATTTCGTCCTGGTCGAGAAGGATATCGAGCGCATCACCGATTATCACGGCAATGCCGGCTGGCCCGGCGGCTACAGCGTCTATGGCAGCCGCTGGCCCGGCAGCTATGGCTATGGCATGGGCTGGAGCACCAACAGCTACGCGCAGAACCGGTACCGCGCCTATGCCGATATCCTGATCTTCAAGGGGCGGACACCGAAGGACGATCCGAAATCCTACGATGCCCGCACTGTGATCGAACAGCTGGGGCCGACGGTCCGATACCCGCAGCCGCGCTGACCCTCACGCCATCAGTCGTCGTCCGACCTGCCGGCGCCGAAGGCGTGCGGCAGCAGGTTGGGGTCGATATCGGCGCCCTGGGTTTCCGGGAAGCCCTCGACGCCGCCAAGCCGCGTCGAATCGCGCTTCGCTGTCGCCGGGCTCTGCATGTAGAGCGTGATCAGCTCCGCCAGATTCTCCAGCGCGCTTTCATGCACCCGCTCATAGCCGTGCGAGGCGTCGATGCCGAAGGTCAGCAGCGCGGTGCGGATGTCATTGCCGGCCTCCACCGCCGAGGCGCCGTCGCAGCGGTAATAGCGGAACACGTCGCGCTGGTGCGGGATGCGATGATCCTTCGCCAGCCCGATCAGCTTGTGCGTCAGGTGATAGTCGAACGGGCCGGTCTGGTCCTTCATCGCGATGGTCACGCCGGTTTCGCGCGAATTCTGGCCCGGCGCGGTAGTGCCATTGTCGATGCTGACCAGCTCCGCCACGTCGCCATGCAGCACGGCGGAGGCACCCGATCCCACCTCCTCGGAGATGGTGAACAGCAGATGGCAGTCCATCGGCAGCTCCATCTCCGCTTCCTTCACCGCCTTGGCGGCGGCCAGCATGACGGCAGCACCCGCCTTGTTGTCGAGATGGCGCGAGACGATGTAGCCGGTCTCCAGGAATTCCGGCTGAGGATCGATGGCGACATAGTCGCCGATATTCACACCTAGCTTCTCTAGGTCAGCGCGACTTTCCGCCTGCGCGTCGATGCGCAGCTCGACATGGTCCCAGCCGACCGGCTGGGTATCGATCTCGCGGTTGAAGGTATGGCCGGAAGCCTTCAGCGGCAGGATGGTGCCGCGATAGGCGCTGTCGTCGGTGAATAGGGTGACGCGCGCGCCCTCAGCGAAACGGGCCGACCAGTGGCCGATCATCACCAGCTCCAGCCGGCCGTTCGGCTTCAGGTTCTTCACCATGGCGCCCAACGTGTCGAGATGGCTGACCACGGCGCGGTCGGGGCTGTATTGCCGGCCCGGCAGGTCGGCGCGGATGGCGCCGCGCCGGGTCAGCTCATAGGCGATGCCGAGCCGCTCCAGTTCGCGGCTGACGAACAGCACGACCTGATCGGTGAAGCCGCTCGGGCTGGGGATGCACAGCAGCTCGCTGAGTACCCCCTTTAGATAGGCCATGTCGATGGTCGGCTTGTGCATGATATCCCCTGTGGTTTCGGTTCCCTGGTTTTGGGTTTGCGACGGTTCTCCGTCTTTCCTGTTCCCGTTAGCGCATGTCCTTCGGCGGCCAGCGGTCGATGGCGGTCTGCGGGAACAAAAGGTCGATGAAGCGTTCCGCCGTCGGCTGCGGCTCGTGATTGGCAAGGCCGGGCCGTTCGTTCGCCTCGATGATCGCATAATCGGGCCGGGCCGCGCTGGGGACGATGAAATCCAGCCCGACCACCGGAATGTCGATGGCCCGCGCCGCCTTCACCGCCGCATCGACCAGCGCCGGATGCAGCTGGTCGGTCACATCATGGATGGTACCGCCAGTGTGCAGATTGGCGGTCTTGCGCACCAGCAGCGTCTCGTTCTCCGGCAGGATGCTGTCCAGCTCATAGCCGCCCATGGCGACGCAGCGCTCGGTCTCCACATCCATCGGAATGCGGCTTTCCCCGCCGGTCGCGGCGGCGCGGCGGCGGATCAGCTTCTCGATCAGCTGCTCCACCGTATGATGGCCGGTACCGGTGATCGAGGGCGGCCGGCGCACAGCGGCGGCCACCAGCTTGAAGCCGATGACGATCAGTCGCAGATCCTCGCCCTGTACCAGCTCCTCGATCAGCACCGTGTCACAGGTGCGGCGCGCCGTCTCGATGGCGGTCTTCAACTCCTCGACACCGCGCACATCGACGCTGATGCCGCGCCCCTGTTCGCCGCGCGCGGGCTTCACCACCACCGATTTGTATTCCTTCAGGAAGGCGATGTCGGCCTTGGTATCGCCGGCGGTGCGCTGGGCCGGCACGCGCAGCCCTTCCTTCTCCATCAGGCGGCGGGTCACCGCCTTGTCGTCGCAGCGGCTCATGGCGACGGCGGTGGTCAGCTCCGACAGGCTCTCGCGGCAGGTGATGGACCGCCCGCCATGGGTCAGCTTGAAGAAGCCGCCCTCGGCGTCCAGCACCTCGACGCCGATGCCGCGCCGCCGTGCCTCGTTCACCAGCAGCATGGCGTAGGGGTTCAGATTCTCCTCGACCGGCGGGCCGGCGAACAGCTTCTCGTTGATCGTGTTCTTGGTCTTCACCGCGAACACCGGCACGCGCTGGAAGCCCAGCTTCTCGTACAGGCCGATGGCCTGGTCATTATCGTGCATCACCGACAGGTCCATATAGGCCCGCCCGCGCGCCGCGAAATGCTCCGCCAGATGGCGCACCATCGCCTCGCCGATGCCGGGATAGGGCGCCTGCGGATCGACCGCCAGGCTCCACAGGCTGCTGCCGTTCTCCGGGTCCCTGAAGGCATTCACATGGTCGATGCCGGTGACCGCGGCCAGCACCTTGCCGGTCGCCAAATCTTCGGCCACCAGGAAGGTCAGGTGCTTCTTCATCCGGTTGGTCCAGAAGAAGGCCGGATCGACCTGCACCATGCCGCGCCCGGCATAGATGTCGTTCACCGCCTGGGCATCGGCGATGGTGCGCAAGCGGCGCACGGCGAAGCCCTTGGGGCGGCGGCGTGCCGGCCGATAGGCTGACATCTGAAGCCGGTAGGTGTGCGAGGGGTCGAGGAACAGCGCCTGCGGCGCCTTCGCCAGCAGGACATGCGGTTCATGCACATAGAAGGCGATGTCGCGGCGGCCCGCCGGTTCCTCGCGCAGCAGCTCCACCAGCCTGTCGCCATCGGTGAAGGTGTGGGCGAAGATCAGCCGGCCCCAGCCGCAATCGATGGCGGCGTCACGCGGCCAGTCCTCGCCCTTGATGCGGTCGCCCTGGCGCGTGGCCTCGCGCAGGCTGACGGCGGTGTGGCGCTGCAGCCGCTCGTTGCCGCCGCGCTGACGGCGGGGCGGGGCGGGGCGGGGATTGGTCCTGGCGGTCATGATGGTCATTCCTCTTGTCCTCCCTCGCGGAAGCGGGCTTACGCCTGGTTCTGCTGCAGCCAGAGTTCCAGCAGCGCGCACTGCCACAGCTTGGAGCCACGCAGCGGCGTCAGATGCGCGTCTGGGTCCTTCAGCAAGGTCTCGACATAGTCCGGGTTGAACAGCTTGCGGTCGCGCGCGGCCTGCGAGGTCAGCGCGTCGCGCACCATCTCCAGGAACGGCCCGCGCAGATATTTCAGCGCCGGCACCGGGAAATAGCCCTTCGGCCGGTCGATCACCTCCTTCGGGATGACCTTGCGGGCGGCTTCCTTCAGCACATACTTGCCGTCGCCTTCCACCTTCATCTCCGGCGGAATGCGGGCGGCCAGCTCCACCAGCTCATGGTCCAGGAAGGGCACGCGCGCCTCCAGACCCCAGGCCATGGTCATGTTGTCGACGCGCTTCACCGGGTCATCGACCAGCATGATGGTGGTGTCGAGGCGCAGCGCCTTGTCCACCGCCGTATCGGCGCCGGCCATGCCGAAATGCTCGGCGATGAAGGCGCGGCTGTGGTCGCCATCGACGAAGCGCGGATCGACCGCCTTGCCGAATTCCGCATGGGTACGGTCGCAGAAGACGCGGGCGTAATCCTCCACCGCCGCGTTGCTGTTCATCAGCGGCGGGTACCAGTGATAGCCGGCGAACACCTCGTCGGCGCCCTGGCCGCTCTGCACCACCTTCACATGCTTCGCCACCTCCTGGGACAGAAGATAGAAGCCGATGGCGTCGTGGCTGACCATCGGTTCCGCCATGGCGGCGATGCAGTTCTGCAGCTCCGGCAGAGCGCGGCTGGAATCGACGAACAGCTGGTGATGGTCGGTGCCGAAATGCTTCGCCACGATGTCGGAATACTGGAACTCGTCGCCGCGCTCCTCGCCGACCGTCTCGAAGCCGATGGAGAAGGTCTTCAGATCCTGCTGCCCCAGATTGGCCAGCAGCCCGACCACCAGGCTGGAATCCAGCCCGCCGGACAGCAGCACGCCGACCGGCACGTCGGCAACCAGCCGGCGCTTCACCGCCGTGGTCAGCGCGTCCAGCGTCTTTTCCTGCCAGTCCTCGAAGCTGAGATTGGCCTCCTCGGCGCGGCGCGTGAAGCTGGGCCGCCAGTAGCAGTGCTGCTTGCGCGCACCATCCGGCTCGATGATCATCAGCGTCGCCGGCGGCAGCTTGCGCACGCCCTTCAGGATGGTGTAGGGCGCCGGCACGACGGCGTGGAAGCTCATGTAATGATGCAGCGCCACCGGGTCGATGTCGGTATCGACCGGCTCGCCCGCTGCACGCCCGGCCGCCAGCAGCGCCGGCAGGGAGGAAGCGAAGCGGAAGCTGCCCGGCGTCTCGGCATAATAGAGCGGCTTGATGCCCAGCCGGTCGCGCGCCAGCGTCACGCGGCCGCTGTCGCGTTCGGTAACGGCGAAGGCGAACATGCCGTGGAAGCGCGACACGCAGTCCGGCCCCCAGGCGTGGAAGGCCTTCAGCACCACCTCGGTGTCGCCGGTGGAGAAGAAGCGGTAGCCCTTGGCCTCCAGTTCGGCCATCAGCTCCCGGTAATTATAGATGATGCCGTTGAAGACGACCGTGAGGCCAAGGCCGTTATCCACCATCGGCTGCTGTGCGCGCTCGGTGAGGTCGATGATCTTCAGCCGCCGGTGGCCCAGCGCCACCCGTCCTTGCAGGAACAATCCCTCGCCATCCGGCCCGCGCGGGGCCATCCGGTCGGTCATCGCCGCAATCGCGGCGCTGGAAGCGGGGTGATCGTCGAACCGGATTTCACCGGCAATGCCGCACATCTATCTGTTCTCCGTTCTTGGTTTCGTGTCCTTGAAACGGATGACGGGAGGCAAGGTTCGCAAGACCGTCAATATTACAGTCAGTATGCCTTGGCAGAGACAAAATGATAACCGCCGGAACCCGCATTTCTGCGTCCGTCATCGATTTTTCATGGAGTAATGGATTGGTCGATTGTGATCGAAGGGATCGGGCGATGCGGCCCTGTGCTGTGGAGGATTTCACCACGGCGCAGCGCTGCCTGTTACATTACCTAGGTAGGTAATCGCTCAATTCAAGGAAAATATTGAATTTTATCGAATGATTGTAGGAGAGATATTATCTGATCGTCATGGTCGGACTTGATCCGACCATCCAGCGTACGGCGCCGCTACTCTGGACCCTCGGGTCAAGCCCGAGGGTGACGATGGGAGAAAGAGCCCTTTCTGTGCCGGGCAGGTCAAGCCCGATCATGACGAAAGAGAAAGGGGGCGAAAGAAGGGGAGCCTCCCTCACACCGGCTTCAGCAGGGTGTGGCGCTTCTTGCCGGCGGACAGCTTCAGCACGCCATCGGCCAGGTCAGCGGGGGAGAGGGCGGCGTTCTCGTCGGCGATCACCGCATCGTTCAGCCGGGCGCCGCCGCCCTTGATGAGCCGGCGAGCCTCGCCATTAGAGGCCGCAAGGCCGGCAATCCGCAGTGCCTCATAGGCGGGCAGGCCAGCGGCCAGCTGCGCCTGCGGGATTTCCACCGTCGGCAGGCCTTCGGCAGTGGCGCCTTCCTCGAAGGTGCGGCGCGCGGTCTCGGCGGCCTCGTTCGCGGCATCCGCGCCGTGGCAGAGCTTCGTTGCCTCGAAGGCCAGCACCTTCTTCGCCTCGTTGATCTCCGCCCCTTCCAGGGCTTCCAGCCGGGCGATCTCGTCGAGCGGCAGTTCGGTGAACAGGCGCAGGAAGCGGCCGACATCGGCATCCTCGGTGTTGCGCCAGAACTGCCAGAAATCGTAGGGCGACAGCCGGTCGTCATTCAGCCAGACCGCGCCATTGGCGGTCTTGCCCATCTTGGCACCGGACGCCGTGGTGATCAGCGGGCTGGTCAGACCAAACAGGCTGGCATCCTCGACCCGGCGGCCCAGCTCGATGCCGTTCACGATGTTGCCCCACTGGTCGGAGCCGCCCATCTGCAGCTGCACGCCGCCGCGCCGCCACAGCTCCACGAAATCGTAGGCCTGCAGGATCATGTAGTTGAATTCGAGGAAGCTCAGCGACTGCTCGCGGTCCAGGCGGATCTTCACCGACTCGAAGCTCAGCATCCGGTTGATCGAGAAATGCCGGCCGTAATCCCGCAGGAACGGGATGTATTCCAGCTTGTCCAGCCAGTCGGCATTGTTGACCATCACCGCGTCGGTTGGGCCGTCGCCGAAGGTGAGGTACTTGCCGAACACCCGCTTGATGCCGTCGAGGTTGCGCTGGATGTCCTCGTCGGACAGCAGCTTGCGCGCCTCGTCGCGGAAGGAGGGATCGCCGATCTTGGAGGTGCCGCCGCCCATCAGCACGACCGGCTTGTGGCCGGTCTTCTGCAGCTGGCGCAGCATCATGATCTGCACCAGCGAGCCGACATGCAGGCTGTCCGCCGTGGCGTCGAAGCCGATATAGGCCGGCACCGGCTTACCCTGTGCCATCACGCCGTCCAGCGCCTCGATGTCGGTGCACTGGTGCATATAGCCGCGCCCGACGATGGTGCGCAGGAAATCGGACTTCGGGGTCGCGGTAGGGCTGGTCATGGCGCCACTCGGCAAATCAGGGGTTTCTGTCGGACGCGGGATGTAGCACAGGCTTGCGCACCGCGACAATCGGGGAGGCAGTGGTGGGTCACCAAACGATACTGCAAAGCTGTCATTGCCGGGCTTGACCCGGCAATCCAGGGCCACAAGCCGAAACGCCTCAGGCAAAGCGCCGCCCCTGGATGCCCGGATCAGGTCCGGGCATGACACAGTAAGGGCTAAACCCTACCGCTTCATCAGGTCGCGGAGCTGCCAGTACCAATAGACGGTCTGCGCGGCCAGCGGTCCGACGGGGCCGCCAGCGAAGCTGAGGCCGAAGGGGCGGAACAGCTTCCAGCTCTCGTCGCCCTGCGCGATGGCCTTGGCGACCGTCTCGCCGCCGGCCGTGGTGGAGCACATGCCATGCCCGCCGAAGCAGGTATTCACCCACACGCCGGGCTTCAGCTCGCCGATCAGCGGCATCTTGTGCGTGGTGTAGCCCATGGTGCCGGGCCAGGCGACCTCCACCTTCGTGCCGGCCAGCTGCGGATAGACCTTCAGCATGTCGCCCAGCATCAGCCGGTCGAGATTGGCCGGGTTGGTGGCCATGCTGATCCGTCCGCCCCACAGGATGCGGCTGTCGGGCAGGGCGCGGTAGTAGTCCGGCGCAAAGCGGCTGTCGGAGACGGCATGGTTGCCGCGCATCGCGGTCTTCAGCCGGTCGCCCAGCGGTTCGGTCAGCATGACATAGGTGCCGATGGGCAGGATAGAAAAGCGCAAGCGCGGCAGCAGCCAGTGCAGATAGCCGCTGGTGGCGATCACCACCTGCCTGGCCTTCACCGTGCCGCGCGCCGTCTGCACGCGCTTGGTGTCGCCGTCGAGGTCCAGCCGGGTCGCCGGGCTGTCCTCGAAGATCCTGACACCCAGCCCCTCCGACGCCGCCGCCGTGCCGCGCGTGAAGTTCAGCGAATGGAAGTGGAAGCCGTCCGGGTTGTAGATCGCGTCGTAATAGCGCTTCGACAGATAGAGGTCGCGGATTCGGGCGCGTGGCCAGAACTCCATCCTCGTACCGAAATTCTCGTTCATGAAGGCGATGTTGGCCTTCAGCTCCTTCGGCCGGTCGAACCAGGAGATGTTCAGCTTGCCGTCCACCAGCGGGCCGCAGGGCATGTCGTACTGCCCGATCCGGCGGCGGATGACGCCCATCGCCTCCTGCGTCAGGCCATAGAGCGCCTTGGCATTCTCCAGGCCGACGCTCTTCACCAGCGCGGCGGGGCCACGGGAATAGCCGGCCGAGACGAAGCCGCCATTGCGCCCGGAGGCGCCGAAGCCGACCTGCCTGCCTTCCAGCACCACGACGTTGGTGACGCCGCGTTCCGCCAGCCCCAGCGCGGTGGCAAGGCCGGCCATGCCGCCGCCGATGACGCAGACATCCGCCTCCACCTCGCCTTCGAGGGATGGACGGCGGGTCGTGTCAGCCAGGGTGCGGCTGTAATAGCTGTCGATATAGGCATGCGTCATGGCGGCGAGACTAACCGAAGCCGGACCGGTCGGGAAGCCGGCTTGCATCCTGCCCGCCAGCCCCGTTAGATGGGCTGGAGTTTCCGGGGCGGAAGGCAGGGAAGATGAGTGTAAAGACCGCAATCGGGCTGATGAGCGGCACCTCGATGGATGGCATCGATGCCGCGATCCTGACCAGCGACGGGCACCGGATCGAGACGCTGGGGCCGGCCTTCACCGTGCCCTATGACGCCGATTTCCGGGCGCGGCTGCGCGGCGTGATGGGCGCGCCGGAAGGGGCCGATATCGCCGGGGTGGAGCGGGAACTGACCGAGCGCCATGCCGAGGCGGTTGCCCGGCTGCTGGCGGAGGCCGGCATGCAGGCGGCGGAGATCGACGTCGTCGGCTTTCACGGCCAGACCATCCTGCACCAGCCGGCACAGGGCCAGCCCGGCAAGGGGCGGACGCTGCAGATCGGCGATGGCGCGCTGCTGGCGCGGCTGACCGGCATCCCGGTGGTGAATGACTTCCGCAGTGCCGACGTGGCGGCAGGCGGCGAGGGGGCGCCCTTCGCGCCGGCCTATCACGCCGCACTGACGGCGCAGCTTGGCCGGCCGGTGGCGATGCTGAATCTGGGCGGGGTCGGCAATGTGACCTGGATCGGCGGCGAAACCGATCTGCTGGCCTTCGATACCGGGCCGGGCAATGCGCTGATCGATGACTGGGTCCACCGCCATACCGGCGCCACGCATGACGCGGATGGCAGGCTGGCGGCGCGGGGGAAGGCAGACCGGGTGCGCATCGACACGGTGCTGGAAGGGCCCTATTTCCAGCGCCGGTCGCCCAAGTCTCTGGACCGGGACGATTTCTCCGCCAGCCTCGCCGACGGGCTGTCTCTGGAGGATGGTGCGGCAACGCTGACGGCGCTGACAATCGTCTGTGTGGCAAAGGCCGCCGACTGGTTCCCGCAGCCGCCGCTGCGCTGGATCGTCACCGGCGGCGGCCGCCGCAACCCGGTCATCATGGCAGGCCTGCGCGCCGCGCTGGGCGTGCCGGTACAGGCGACAGAGGATCTGGGCTGGGACGGCGACGCGCTGGAGGCGCATGCCTTCGCCTATCTGGCGGTGCGGTCGCTTGCCGGGCTGCCGCTCAGCTTCCCCGGCACCACGGGCGTCCCCCACCCGTTGCCGGGCGGGGTGCTGCATAAACCCTGATTGCTATCAGGCCTCGGTCTTCACCAGCGCCTTGTCGAGGTAATCATCGACATGGCCGATCATCTCCTCGATCTGGCCGGTGAAGAAATGGTTGGCGCCCTCGACCAGCCGGTAGTCGATGGTGATACCGCGCTGGTGTGACAGCTTATCCACCAGCTTCTTCACCGATTCCTGCGGCACGATGTCGTCGGCGGCACCCTGCACCACGAGGCCGGAGGCCGGGCAGGGGGCAAGGAAGGTGAAATCATACATGTTGGCCGGCGGCGCCACCGAGATGAAGCCGCTGATCTCCGGCCGGCGCATCAGCAGCTGCATGCCGATCCAGGCGCCGAAGGAGAAGCCGGCGATCCAGCACTGGCCGGCATTCGGATTGTAGGTCTGTAGCCAGTCCAGCGCCGAGGCGGCGTCCGACAGCTCGCCCTCGCCCCGGTCATAGACGCCCTGCGAGCGGCCGACGCCCCGGAAGTTGAACCGCAGGACCGAAAAGCCGCGCTGCGCGAAATTGTGATACAGCGAATAGACAATCTTGTTGTTCATCGTCCCGCCATGCTGCGGGTGCGGATGCAGCATCAGCGCGATTGGCGCGTTGGGCTGGGTGCCGTGCTGGTAGCGTCCCTCAAGCCGTCCTTCCGGACCGTTGAAAATCACTTCGGGCATGGGCCTTGCGTTCTCCTCATATGCGTGGTGCCCGCATTAGACCGACTCCGAGAGTCGGTCTTGCGCCGCCGTTTCCCGTAAAAGCGGTGCGCAATACTTGATCGGGTAACTGGGACATTCTATATCGACTAAGTGTGCGCTGGCCGGCAGCGCCGGCCGCGTGGCCCGGCGCATCCTTTGGCGGGCCGGGACTATATCATGCTGGGGTGGGCAATGTTCAAGAAACTCGGTGAGGACATCGACGCCATCATGGCGCGCGACCCGGCGGCGAAGTCGCGGCTGGAGGTCATGCTGTGCTATCCGGGCTTTCATGCCCTGCTGTTCTATCGCCTCGGCAATGCCGCCTGGCGGCGCGGCTGGAAGCTGCTGGGCCGCTTCCTGTCGCATCTGGGCCGTGTGCTGACCGGCATCGAGATTCATCCGGGTGCGACCATCGGCCGGCGCTTCTTCGTCGATCACGGCATGGGCGTGGTGATCGGCGAGACGGCGGAGGTCGGCGACGATGTCACCCTCTATCAGGGCGTCACGCTGGGCGGCACCTCGCTGCACAAGGGCAAGCGCCACCCGACGCTGGGCGACGGCGTGATCGTCGGCTCCGGTGCGCAGGTGCTGGGGCCGCTGAATGTCGGCAAGGGCGCGCGTGTCGGCGCCAATGCCGTGGTGCTGAAGGATGTGCCGGAGGGTGTCACCGTGGTCGGCATTCCGGCC
This sequence comes from Oceanibaculum sp., assembly GCF_022449305.1. NCBI lineage: Bacteria > Pseudomonadati > Pseudomonadota > Alphaproteobacteria > Rhodospirillales > Oceanibaculaceae > Oceanibaculum > Oceanibaculum sp. The sequence continues at coordinate 54,750 of NZ_JAKUSO010000006.1, forward strand.
CAGGTGGCGATCAGCCGGTCGAAGCAGGAGGATGCGTTCTGCGCCTATGGCACGCCGGCGGGCGACATGCCGGACCCAGTGGCGCGCGCGCTGGACGGGCTGCTGCAGGAAGTGACGGCGCTGAAGGCTCGTGTCGTGGAGCTGGAAGGCAGCCCTCCGACAATGACCAAGCAGGCCAGCAACGGACGGGGCCATGCGGCCTCCCGCGACGGTAATTAGGGAGACGCGCCGATGAAGCTCAGCACCAAGGGACGCTATGCCGTCATGGCGATGGTCGATCTGGCGGCCACCAGCGAGGGCCAGCCGGTGGCACTCGCCGATATCGCGGAACGGCAGGAAATCTCGCTCTCCTATCTGGAACAGCTGTTCGCCAAGCTGCGGCGTGGCGGTCTGGTGCGCAGCGTGCGCGGCCCCGGCGGCGGCTATCTGCTGGCCCGTCCGGCCGGTGAGACGCGGGTGTCCGATGTCATCCTGGCGGTGGATGAACCGATCCGCGCAACACGCTGCGCCCCCGGCTCGCCGGCCGGCTGCAAGGGCAACAAGAGCCGCTGCGCGACCCATGACCTGTGGGAGGAGCTGGGCAACCAGATCCATCTCTATCTCGGCTCCGTCAGCCTGCAGGATGTGGTGACGCGGCAGGTGCGGCCCGCCATCTTCCCGGCTGCGATGGCGGGCAAGCCTGGTATGGGCGCCGCCGCCGAATAGACGAGACCATGGCCATTACCTATCTCGACCATAACGCCACCACACCGGTGCGGCCGGAGGCGATGGAGGCCGTTCTCGACGCACTGCGGGAAGGCGGCAACCCGTCTTCCGTCCATGCCGCCGGGCGCACCGCCCGCAAGCGGCTGGAACAGGCGCGCCGCGATGTGGCAGCGCTGATCGATGCCGATGCCGCCCGCCTTATCTTCACCAGCGGCGGCACGGAGGCGAACGCGCTGGCGCTGCTGGGCAGCGGCCGGCCGCGCATCCTCTATTCCGCCATCGAGCATGATTCGGTGCGTGCCGCGCATCCGCAGGCGGAAGCCGTGCCGGTAACGCCGGAGGGCATTATCGACCTAGACGCGCTGGACAGCATGCTGGCTGCCGACAGCCGGCCTGCCATCCTCTCACTGATGCTAGCGAACAACGAGACCGGCATCCTGCAGCCGGTGGCCGAGGCGCGCGCTATCGCGCACCGCCATGGCGCGCTGGTGCATTGCGATGCCATCCAGGCGGCCGGCAAGCTGCCCGTCGATGTGGCGGCGCTGGATGTCGATCTGCTGAGCATTTCCGCCCACAAGATCGGCGGCCCGCCGGGCGTTGGCGCGCTCTATATCCGCCCCGGCCTGGAGCTTGCCGCGATCCAGCGTGGCGGCGGCCAGGAACGGCGGCTGCGCGGCGGCACGGAGAATCTGCCGGGCATTGCCGGCTTCGGTGCGGCGGCACTGGCGGCGGCAGCGGATATCGAACGCTTGCAGGCGCTGGCCGGCTGGCGCGATGCGCTGGAGGAGGGCGTCATGGCGGCGACGCCGCAGGCTGTGATCGTCGGGCGCGATATGCCGCGCCTGCCGAACACCAGCTGCATCGCGCTGCCCGGCGTGAAGGCGGAGAATATCGTCATGGCGCTGGACCTAGCGGGTGTGGCGGTCAGCGCCGGTTCCGCCTGTTCCTCCGGCAAGGTCACGGCCTCCCATGTGCTGGCGGCGATGGGCCTTCCGCAGGAGGTCGCCGGCGGCGCCATCCGCGTCAGCTTCGGCTGGACCAGCACGGCGGCGGATGGGGAGGCTTTCCTTGCCGCCTGGTCACAGACCGCCCGTCGGTTGCGGCCGATGGCGGTGGCCTCGTGACATGTGGCCTCGTGACTGGCCTTGCCATGGCGGGGATTGCACCCATCTAGGGTGGCTGATAAACCCACCCGGTCCAGAAGACCCCACCCGTTCTTTCGTGACAATCGACAGCGAGTTTGAGGAAGGCAGCATGCCGAAGATGGTGTTCATCGATCCCGACGGTACGCGGCACGAGGTCGAGGCCCCGGTCGGTCTCTCCGTGCTGGAGGTCGCGCATCGCAACGGCATCGATATCGAGGGCGCGTGCGAGGGCTCGCTCGCCTGCTCGACCTGCCATGTCATCGTCGATCCCGCCGATTTCGGCCGGCTGGAGGAGCCCAGCGAGGATGAGGAGGACATGCTCGACCTCGCCTTCGGCCTGACCAAGACCTCCCGGCTGGGCTGCCAGATCGTCATGACCGAGGAGCTGGACGGGCTGACCGTCCGCCTGCCATCCGGCACCAACAACATGATGGGCTGATCGGATGACGGAAGCGCTCGCCCCGCAGTTGGCCCCCCGGGGCAGCCTGTTCGCCCGGCTGCGCGAGGCCGCCCAGCCGCACTGGGGCGACTATGTCGACCACCGCTTCGTGCGCGGTTTGGGCGATGGCACCCTGCCGGAGGCGGCCTTCCGCTATTATCTTGGCCAGGATTACCTGTTCCTGATCCATTTCGCGCGGGCCTATGCGCTGGCGGTGTACAAGTCGGAAAATCTGGAGGATATGCGCGCCGCCAATGATGCGGTCGGCCATATCCTCGCCGAGACCTCCCTGCATCTGCGCTACTGCGCCGGCTGGGGGATGAGCGAGGCCGATGTCGTGGCGCTGCCGGAAGACCCGGCCTGCATGGCCTATACCCGCTATGTGCTGGAACGCGGCATGGCCGGCGACATTCTCGACCTTCAGGTGGCGCTGGCGCCCTGCGTCGTCGGCTATGCCGAGATCGGGCTGGCGCTGAAGGCCGACCCGCGCACGACGCTGGAGGGCAACCCCTACCGCGACTGGATCGAGACCTATGGCGGCGACGATTATGTCGCCGTCGCCCGTAAATCCGTCGCCACGCTGGACCGGCTGTTCGCCCAGCGCGGCACTGAGGCCCGCATCCCCAGCCTGTCCCGCACCTTCACCGAGGCAACCCGCCTGGAAGTGCGTTTCTGGCAGATGGGCCTCGACGTGCTGGAGCACGCGAGGGAGTAGGGCAATTGTAACCCTCTCCCCTCGCGGGAGAGGGTGGTGAGCAAAGCGAACCGGGTGAGGGGACGGCTCCAGCCATGCGGTTCCCCCTCACCCAGCCTCGCCTAATTCGCTTCGCTCATAAGGCTCCGCAACCCTCTCCCTCCAGGGGAGAGGGGATTCTTGATGCTCCGGGAATGACGGATGATAAAAACGAACCCCGGTGCATTTCCGCCGAAATCGCCTATATTCCAGCCCATGAATTCTCTCGGGATCGATAAGCGGCCGGCGGATACCCGCGTGGTCGTTGCCATGTCGGGCGGGGTGGACAGCTCCGTCACCGCGGCGCTGCTGCATGAGCAGGGCTATGAGGTGATCGGCATCACGCTGCAGCTCTACGATCACGGCATGGCGCTGCAGAAGAAGGGCGCCTGCTGCGCCGGGCAGGATATCTACGACGCCCGCCAGGTCTGCGACCGGCTGGGCATCCCGCATTATGTGCTGGATTACGAGAGTGCCTTCCGCGAGGCGGTGATCGACGATTTCGCCGATGCCTATCTGCGCGGCGAGACGCCGATCCCCTGCGTGCGCTGCAATCAGCGCGTCAAGTTCCGCGACCTGCTGCAGACCGCGCGCGAGCTGGGTGGCGAGGTGCTGGCGACTGGCCATTACGTGCAGCGCGCGATGGGGCCGGCAGGGCCGGAGTTGCGCCGCGCCGTCGATCCCAACCGCGACCAGAGCTATTTCCTGTTCGCCACAACGGGGGATCAGCTGGACTATCTGCGCTTCCCGCTGGGCGGTATGGAAAAGCCGGCGGTGCGCGCGCTCGCCCAGCGCTTCGGGCTGGAGGTGGCCGACAAGCCGGACAGCCAGGATATCTGCTTCGTGCCGACCGGGCGCTATGGCGATGTGGTGCAGAAGCTGCGCCCCGGCGCGGTGGAGGTCGGCGAGATCGTGCATGTCGATGGCACGGTGCTGGGCCGCCATGAGGGCGTCATCCATTACACGGTCGGGCAGCGCAAGGGGCTGGGCATCGGCGGCCGCGTGGAATCGACCGACGCGCTCTATGTCGTGCGCATCGAGCCGGAGGCACATCGCGTCGTCGTCGGCCCCCGTGAGGCGCTGGCGAAGCCCGGCGTCACTCTGACCGAGGTGAACTGGTTGACCCCTTCGCCGGCTGAAGGCCTGCCGGTGCTGGTGAAGCTGCGCAGCGCCATGGCGCCGGTGCCGGCTCTGGTGCGGGCGACACCGGCGGGCGCCAGCGTCAGCTTCGATGATCCGCAATATGGTGTGTCGCCGGGACAGGCCTGCGTGTTCTATGACCGTGACAGCGGCGAGCGCGTGCTGGGCGGCGGCTGGATTCTGCGCGAGGAGCAGGCACTGGCGGCCTGAGTTAGCGCCAAACGCCGGGCCTGACGCCGATGGCGGTCACCAGCCCATAGGCGGTGATACCCAGCGCCACGCCGAGGAAATACCCCTCCAGCCCCATGCCGGCGACATTGGCCAGCAGCCAGCCGCCGCCGACCGCGATGCTGATGCGCGAGAAGGCGGCGATCACCGCCCAGCGCATCCGCCCGGCACCCATCGCGGCGAAATAGAGCGCCATGCCGAGGCCGAAGCCGCCGAAGGCGAAGCCGGTATAGGCCAGTCCGCGCGTCGCGATTTCAATGACCGCCGGATCGTCGCTGAAGGCGTCGGCGAAGCTGTGCGGGAACAGCGCCACGGCGAGGCCCGCCGCGCTTGCCAGGGCGAATGCGAGCAGCCCGCCGGTCCAGGCGATGCGCCGGCCGTTCAGCCAGTCGCCGGCGCCCACGGCGCGGCCGACCAGCGCGGTCAGCGCCGAGCCGACGCCGAAGGCCAGCGGGATCATCAGGAATTCCAGCCGCGCCGCGATGCCGTAGGCAGCCACCGCCGCCGGCCCGTGATGCGCGATCTGCGCGGTGACGAGGATGGTCGTCAGATTGGCGACGGAGGCCAGCGCGCAGGCCACCAGCCCGACTGACAGGATACGGGTGAACAGCGTGCCCGACGGGCGGATGCGAAGGCTGGGGGTGAAGCCCGCCCCGCCGCGCAGCACCACCGCGATCATCGCCAGCGCGGAGGCCCAGAACACCAGCGCGAAGGCGGCGCCGATGCCGGCCAGCCCCATGCCCAGCGGCTCCGCCAGCAGCCAGGATAGCGGCGGATAGACGATATAGCCCAGCGTCAGCACGCGCGCCGCCAGCCCGTGCCGGCCGCCGCCGCGCAGCACAGAGGCCAGCGTGTTGGCCAGCCATAGCGGAATGGCCCCCGCGCCGAACAGCCAGATCGCGTAAGGCGCGGCGGCCTCCGCCGCGACCGGCCCGGCGATCAGCCCCAGTACGGCGCGCGGGAAGATTGCCAGCAGCAGCGCGAACAGCCCGCCGCCGATGATGGCGATCAGCGCCGCGTGCAGCACCAGGGAGGAGGCCTCCTGCTCGCGGTTGCCGCCGAGCGCGCGGGCGATGGCGGAGACCACGCCGCCACCCATGGCGCCCGCCGACATCTGCTGCATCAGCAGGGCGAAGGGCAGCACCACGGCCCAGCCGGCCAGCGCCGCCGTACCCTGCTGCGCGGCGATCCAGGTTTCCAGCAATTGCGCGGCGATCTGCAGGAAGGCAAGCAGTGCCGTCGGCGTCGCCAGCTTCTGAATACGGCGCAGGATGGAGGGGATCGGTTCGACCGGTGCGCCGGCTGCCGGGATCGCGGTCATTCCTGTTCACCGGCGCCAAACCGCTGGCGGATCGCCCGGCCGGCACCGGGGCCGGGCAGCACGCGTAGCTTGTCCAGTGTCAGCGGCGCGCCGGCACTGTCCAGCAGCGGCGGGGAGGCCACTTCCCGGCCGGTATCGGCCTCAACCAGCCGGATCACCGGCCCTTCCGGCCCGGCCATCCAGCGGTCGCCCCAGCGCTTCAGCGCCAGATAGGCGGGGAAGAAGTCGCGGCCCTTCTCGGTCAGCCGGTATTCGTGGCGCACGCCCTTCTCAGGCGAGGGCACGCGCTCCAGCACGCCATGCTCGACCAGCTTGGCGAGGCGGGCGCTCAATATGTTGGAGGCGATGCCGAGATGGCGCAGGAAATCGTCGAATCGGGTGGTGCCGTAATAGGCCTCGCGCAGCACCAGAATGGCCCAGCGTTCGCCCAGCACCTCCATGGAGCGGGCGACCGGACAGCGCATGCGGGAAAAATCGGTACGGACCATCGCCATCTCCAGCTTGCAATATGCAACTTAATAGATTGCATAATGCAAGTGAGGGGGGTGGTCAACGCTCCATCAGCAGGCGCTGGCGCTCGAACCGTTCGCGGCGGTCGAGCCGTTCCTGGAAGTTTTGTTGCTCCTGCTGGCGCCGGTCCGACTCCAGCAGCGGGCTGCGCGGCGCAGTCGGATCGGGCGCGCCGGGGCGAAGGATGGGATCGCGCGGACCGTCAGGCGTGCGCAGCGTATCGGGCAGGGCGGGCCGTTCCGGTAAGCGCTCAATGGAATCGCGCTGTGCCGGGTCACGCGACTGGCGCTGCTCCAGCAGATCATAGATCAGGCTGCGTCTGTCGGTTTGTGCCCGTGCGTCTGTCAGGGCCGAACTGGCTGCAAGCAGGCCCGCAACCGTCAGCAGGAAGGTAAATTTGACCATACCAGCCATGTGGGGCTGCTGCCCGTCGCCGCCAAGTTGGAAGTCGATCGCCAACGCGTTGCGGCTCTGCGTTCGGAGGCTTGATCGGATGCTTGACAGGGGGCGCATCGCCAGCCTATACGCATGCCCTCGCAAACGGGCGGGCGGAAGCCCATCTGATTGGCGAGGCCGCACTGCGGCGGGGTAGCTCAGTTGGTTAGAGCAGAGGAATCATAATCCTTGTGTCGGGGGTTCGAGTCCCTCCCTCGCTACCATAAATCTGAATGATTTCAGCGATTGCCGGCGCCCGGGAAACTGGGCGCCGGTTTTCGTTTGGGCCGGTAATTACGCTCCGCCATGGCGGCGGGTGCTTTTATGGTCCATGCTGCTCGTCCGGTTGTGTGTCGGAGGATTCAAGCCACAGATGTGCGGTCGCTTCGCCCAGACACTGGCGCCCGAGGCCATGCGCCGGCTGTTCAAGGCCACGGGCGATTATGCGCCCTGGCAGCCGCGCTATAATGTGGCGCCGCAGACCGATATTCCGGTGATCCGCGCCGCCGGGCGGGAGGGCGGGCGCCAGCTCACATCCATGCGCTGGGGGCTGATCCCGCACTGGGCGAAGGACCCGGCCATCGCGGCCAACCTCATCAACGCACGGGCGGAAACCGTCGCCGAGAAGCCCTCCTTCCGGGACAGTTTCGCCGAGCGGCGCTGCCTGGTGCCGGTAAGCGCCTATTACGAATGGCGGAAGATGGCCAGCGGCAAGCAGCCCTACGCCATCCGGCTGAAGGACGAGCCGGGCTTCGCCATCGCCGGCATCTGGTCGGCCTGGCAGGCACCGGAGGGCGAGACCCTGCTCACCGTCTGCCTGATCACCACGGCGGCCAATCCGCTGCTGGCGCCGATCCATGACCGCATGCCGGTGATCGTCTCACCGGTGCATCACGATCTCTGGCTGCATGGGCCCAGGGAAGCGGCGCAGCATCTGCTGGTGCCCTTTCCGGCGGAGCGGATGGAGGCCTGGCCGGTCTCGCGGCGTGTCGGTAATCCGCGCAATGAAGGGGAGGGGCTGCTGGAACGGCTGCCGCCCCGCCGGGCGCAGCCTTCCCTGATCTCCTGATATCTTTGAGGCCATGATGACACACACCCCTCACCAGCCGCCTGCAGATGCCGCGCAACGGCGCGCCGTGCCGCTCACAATCTGCTACGAGGTGGACCGGTTGCCGCCGTTTGACCGCGCCTTCTACGAGCAGGTGCGGCAGGACATGGCGCTTGTGGAGGAAGTCGTGGTGCCGCCGCGTGACGCCGCCACCTTCACCGTGCCGGCGGGGCACCTGTTCCGCATCGTCAGCATTGAGGGGCCGCAGGTCGGCGACCTGAATTTGTGGAACGCGAACGACCTGTCGGAGCGGTTCTTCAGCGGCAAGACGCGCCAACTGCACGCCACCCATGTGACCACCGGCGACCGGCTGTGGAGCAATATGCCGTTCCTGCGCCCGTTGGCGACGATCACCCGCGATACGCTGGACTGGTATGGCTGGGATGACGATGGCGGCGGCGTGCATGACGTGATCGGCACGCGCTGCGATCCCTATACGAACTGCCTGCTGACCGGCGGCGAATACCATCATTGCTGCCATTCCAACCTGACGCGGGCGCTGGCGGCAGAACGCGGGCTGACGCTGGAGGCGGCGGAGGCGCATGTGCATGACGTGCTGAACGTGTTCATGTGCACCGGCTTCACCCGTGATACCCACCAGTATTTCATGAAGGCCAGCCCGGTGCGGCCCGGCGATTATCTGGAGATGTTCGCGGAGATCGACCTGCTGGGCGCGCTGTCAGCCTGCCCGGGCGGCGATTGCGGCAGCCAGCATTCCAGCGACAGTGCCGCCTGCTATCCGCTGAAGGTGGAGATTTATGCGCCGCGGCCCGGTGCGCTGGACGGCTGGACGCCCCCTGCGCGGAACGGCTATTCGCGCCGTCACGGCCTCTGATCACTCCTCCAGGCTGGTATAGTCCGCCGCCTGCGTCAGGTGCCGGCGCAGCAGCGCCTCCGCCCAGCCAAGGTCGCCACCGGCCAGCGCGTCCATGATCGCCAGATGCTCGCGGCAGGATTGCTCGATCCGGGCCCGCGCCATGCCGGTGAATTCGGCATATTCGCGCATTCGCCTGAGGTTGTTCTGGTGCCGGATCGCCTGCTGGAAATAGCGGTTGCCGGAAAATTCGGCGATCATCTCGTGGAACGCCGTGTTGGTCTGGAACCAGTGTTCGGAGGTCACGCTCTCCGGCCGGGCCATGATCTCCTCATGCTGCCGGCGCATGGTTTCCAGTCTCACCGGGTCCACGGCGAAGTGCCGGGCGCGCAGCGCGCCGCATTCCACGACGATGCGGAATTCGTAGGAATCCTCATAGGCGCGGTCATTCTCCAGCATCTCCACGAAGCCCCAGCCATGGCCGCGCAGCCGCTCGATCAGCCCTTCGCCGGTCAGCCGCGCCAGCACCCGGGCCAGCAGCGCGCGGGAGACGCCATAGCGCTCCGCCAGCTCCGCCTCGGTCACCTCATGGCCGATATGGCCCAGCGCCCTGTCGCGCAGCATTCGGTCATGGATGACCGAGAGGCGGGATTCCGGAATCTCCTGCGCCGCCTCGCCCGGTTCCGGCAGCCGTGCGACCAGGAAGCCGCGGCCTTTTTCCGAGCGCAGGAAACCTTGCGCCTCCAGGAACTGCATGGCGGTGCGCACCGGCGAGCGGGAGACCGACAGCTCCTTCGCCACGCGCTGTTCGGGCAGGCGGGAGCCCGGCTCTGGCCGCTGTTCGGCCAGCATGGCGAGGATTCGCCCGGCGATCTCCGCCTGCAGATCACTGCGCGGCGCGCCGCCCGTACCTGCCGGCACTGTGTCTGTTCCGGCTTCCGTCATGCGCGATTCCTGTTTGTATAATTTAATTTCATAGTTCGTTTTTATCTCTAATAGCGCTGGACTTTGTGTTTTTTATGCAATCAAAATACACAAATTTGTCATTCAGGATAATCCCCCATGAGCTATGAGCCTTTCCCCCTGATCGAGATTTCCGGCACTCCCCTGGCGCGCGGCCGCTCCTACGGCGCGCAGGCCACGGAGAGAATCCATAAGGGGGCCGGGCACTATGTCGAGCAGATTCGCAAGATGGGGCTGACGCAGGAGGATATGGGTCGGCTGATCGCCGCCTTCTTGCCGACGGTGAAGGATTTCGATCCGGCCTATGCCGAGGAGATGGCGGGCATCGCCGAGGGTGCCAAGATCGACCTTGAGGCAATCCTGCTGCTGAACTGCCGCACCGAGATCCTGCAGCTGGCCCGCCGCCATGCCGGTTTGCTGGACGAGCCGGACGGCTGCACCGGTGCGGTGATCCTGCCGGAAGCCAGCCTGAATGGCGAGCTGATCCACGGCCAGAACTGGGACTGGAAGGCGGAATGTGTAGAGACCGCCGTTGTGCTGCGTGTGCGGCGCGACGACGGACCGGACCTGATGACCTTCACCGAGGCGGGCGCGCTGGCTCGTGCCGGGTTCAACGCCACCGGCGTGGCGATCACCGCGAACTATCTGGAATCCGACCGCGACTATACGCAGGAAGGTATCCCGCTGCCGCTGATCCGCCGCAAGGTGCTGGAGTGCGAGCATTTCGCCGATGCCATCCGCACCGTCGCCTGCACGCCGAAATCGGCCTCCAACAACATGATCATCAGCGCCCGCGACGGCTTCGCCATCGACATCGAATGCGCGCCGGACGAGGCCTTCACCATCCGCCCGGAAAACGGTCTGATCGTCCATGCCAACCACTGGAACAGCGCCGTCGCCCTGTCCAAGCTGAAGGATGCCGGCACGCTCAGCACGCCGGAGAGCCATTACCGCGACTGGCGCGTGCGCCAGCATCTGGAGAAGAAGCTGGGCAAGCTGACCGTGGAGGATCTGCGCGAGGCCTTCTTCGATGATTTCCTGACACCCTATTCGGTGTGCCGCCCGCCGCGCCCGTCGCATGCCGGCAACATCAGCTCGACCGTGGCGATGATCCTGATGCGCCCGGCGGCCGGCATCATGGAAGTGGCGCCGATGCCGGCGCGCAACCGGGAGTTCACCACCTACACGCTGGAGACACGGGCGCGCAAGGGGCTGCCCGATACCCGCGAGGCGGCCGAGTAAGAGCCGCGCGGACCGACCCATAACAATCTCGAACAGGCAGGAGCTGGGACATGACATATGCGAAAAGCTTGACGGGTTTTGCCCTCGCGCTGGCGGTTGCCGGGGTGGCAGGTGCGGCGCAGGCCGAAACCTCGGTGAAGGTGGCGCTGAACGCCGATATCCGGTCGACATATCCGGGCGTGAACCGTGACGCCAACACCGACGGCGTTGTGCACCACATCGTCGAGGGGCTGGTTGCCTTCAGGGAGAACAGCGAGGTTGCCCCGCTGCTGGCCGAAAAGGTCGATCTGTCCGCCGATGGGCTGACCTACAGCTTCACCCTGCGCAAGGGGGTGAAGTTCCACAATGGCGCGCCGCTGACCGCCGAGGATGTGTTGTTCACCTGGTCCAAATATATGGACAAGGACACCAAGTGGCGCTGCTTCTCCGATTTCTCCAAGGGCATCAGCAAGGTCGCCAATGTGGCGAAGAAGGACGACATGACCGTCACCTTCACGCTGGAGCAGCCCAGCGCCCTGTTCCTGGGGCAGATGGCGCGCATCGATTGCGGCGGCACCGGTATCCTGCACAAGGACAGTTTCGCCGCCGATGGCGGCTTCGACAAGCCGGTCGGCACTGGCCCCTACAAGCTGGCCGAATGGAAGAAGGGCGAATATGTCGAGCTGGAGAAGTTCGCCGGCTACAGCCCGCGCAGTGAGAAGCGCGACGGCTATGCGGGCGAACGCGTCGCCCATATCGACAAGGTGCGCTTCGTCGTCATCCCCGACGGTTCTGCCGCCAAGGCGGCCCTGCTCAGCGGCTCCGTCGAAGTACTTCCGGACCTCGATGTCAGCCACCTGAAGGAGATGAAGGCCGCCAAGGGTGTCGTGGTCGATACCGCGACCACCATGGGCCTCAGCGCCTTCCTACTGCAGACCAAGGACCCGGTCTTCGCCGATGTGCGCATGCGCAAGGCGCTGGCGCACGCCATCGACATGGCGGCCATCGTCGATGCGGTGACGCTGGGCACGGCCAAGCCGAACCATTCGCCGGTGCCGGTGGTCAGCGCCTATTACGGCAAGCCGCAGGGCGAGCCGGTGAAGTACGATCCGGCGCTGGCGAAGAAGCTGGCCGCGGAGGCCGGCTACAAGGGCGAGCCGATCAAGATGGTCACCAACAAGCGCTATGCCGCCTCCTTCGATTCGGCGGTGTTCGCGCAGGCGATGGCCAAGGATGCCGGCATCAATATCGAGCTGGAAGTGATCGAGTGGGCGACCCAGCTGGATATGTATCTGAAGGGCAATTACCAGATGATGTCCTTCCTGTATTCGGCGCGTCTCGACCCGTCGCTCAGCTTCGACATGTTCTCCGGCCCGAAGGAGACCCAGCCGCGCAAGGTGTGGGATAATCCGGAAGCGCAGAAGCTGATCGAGAAATCGATGGCGATCTCCGACAAGGCCGAACGGCAGAAGCTGTTCGATACGCTGGAAGGTATGTTCCGCGCCGACCTGCCGATGCTGGTGCTCTATAACGGCTCCGACATCGCGGCCTATTCGGACAAGCTGGAGGGCTATAAATCCTGGATGGCCGGCCAGCCGCGCCTCTGGGGCGTGAAGGTAAAGGGCTGACAAAGCCACCTCACGCATAGCCTGAAGTCCGAAGACGAGAGCGGAACCGCCATGCTGCGTTATCTGATCGGCCGGCTGCTGACCACGATTCCGACGATGCTGCTGGTTTCGCTCTCCGTCTTCGTGCTGATCCGGCTGGTGCCGGGCGATCCCATTGCGTTGATGCTGGGCGATGCCGCTGACGAGGCGACGGTGCGCGACATCCGCGAGGCCTATGGGCTGGAGGAGCCGATCTACATCCAGTTCGGCCTGTGGCTGCTGAAGGCGGTTTCCGGCGATCTCGGCCAGTCGATCTCCAACAATGCCCCGGTGATGCCGCTGATCCTCGACCGCTTCCAGGTCAGCGCCGCCATCGTGCTGATCGCTGTCGCGGTCGCCGCCGCGATATCGGTGCCGCTGGGCATGGTCGCGGCCTGGCGGCAGAACCGGCTGACCGACGTGCTGATCGTCGCCGGTGCCACGCTGCTGCTCTCTCTGCCCAGCTTCTGGCTCGGCCTTCTGCTCCTGCTGCTGTTCGGGCTGAAGCTCGGCTGGGTGCCGGTCATCGGCTATGTGTCCTTCGCCGAGGATTGGGCGGCGGCGCTGGCCTATATCGCGCTGCCGACGCTGACCCTGATCCTGATCGAGATCGGCGTGCTGACCCGCATGGCGCGCGCCAGCACGGTTGAGGTGCTGCGCCTGGAATACATCACCCATGCCCGCGCCAAGGGCGTGTCGGAAGGGGCGGTGCTGCTGCGCCATGCGCTGCCCAACGCCTTTGCGCCGACCTGGACGCTGATCGGCCTGGTGCTGGGCAATCTGCTGGGCGGCATCGCGGTGGTGGAGACGGTGTTCACCCTGCCGGGGCTGGGCCGGCTGCTGGTCGATGCGATCTTCGCCCGGGACTATCCGGTGATCCAGGGCTGCATGCTGTTCACCGCCGTCATCTATGTGGTGGTGAACCTGATCGTCGATCTCTGCTACCCGCTGTTCGACCCGAGGGTGATGTCAGAATGATCGCCACCCTGTTCAGCTTCCGGAACAAGCGCGCCAATGCGCTGATCGGCGGCGCGCTGATGGCCGTCATTCTGGGGGCGGCGGCGCTGGCGCTGGTCTGGACGCCGTTCGATCCGTTGGGCATCAATCTGCGTGCCCGCTTCGCGCCGCCATCGCCGACCTACCTTTTCGGCGCCGACGAGTTCGGCCGCGACGTGCTGAGCCGGGCGATGGCCGGGGCGCTCAGCAGCACCTCGATCTCCTTCCTCACCGTCTCCTTCGCGGTGATCTGCGGCACCGCCATCGGTGTCGTCACCGGCTATGTCCGGGGCTGGACCGACCGCGCGATCATGACGGTGAACGACACGCTGCTGGCCTTCCCCGGCATGCTGCTGGCGCTGGGGCTGATGGCGGTGATCGGGCCGAACCGCTACGGCATCATCCTCGCACTCGGCATCGCCTATACGCCGTCGGTCGTGCGCGTGGTGCGCGGCACGGTGATGTCGATCCGCGAGCGCGAATATGTCGAGGCCTCGCGCGTGCTGGGCAATGGCGAGATCTACACCATGGTCCGCCATGTGCTGCCCAACGCCATCGCCCCCATCGCGGTGTTGGCGACCAGCATGTTCGGCTGGGTGATCCTGTCGGAAAGCGCGCTGTCCTTTCTCGGCCTCGGCGTGCCGCCGCCGGCGCCGACCTGGGGCAACATGCTGGCGGGTGCGCGGCCCTATCTGCAGAGCGCGCCCTGGCTCGGCATCGCGCCTGGCCTGTGCATCGCGGTCACGCTGCTGGGCATCAATCTGCTGGGCGACGCGCTGCGCGACCGGCTCGACCCCCGGATGGCGCAATGACGGACAGCGTTCTTCAGATATCCAACCTGAGGATCGGCGTACCAGACGGGCCGCTGGTCGTCGATGACGTGTCCTTCTCGGTCGGCGCCGGGGAGGTGGTGGCCGTGGTCGGCGAATCCGGCAGCGGCAAGACCATGGTGGCGCGCTCCGTGCTGGGGCTGCTGCCGCCGGGGCTGGTGCGCCAGTCGGGCGGTATCGCCTTCGCTGGCGAGGCCATCGAGGATGCGCCCTGGAACCGCCTGCGGCAGCTGCGCGGCGGCGAGATCGGCATGGTGTTCCAGGAACCGATGGTGTCGCTGAACCCGGCTTTGCGCATCGGCGCGCAGATGGAGGAGGGGCTGAAGATTCATCGTCCCGGCATGGGCCGGGCGGAGCGCCGCGCGCTCTGCGCCGACATGCTGCGCCGGGTCGGCATCGAGGATGCGGAACGCTGCCTGCAGGCCTTCCCGCACGAATTTTCCGGCGGCATGCGCCAGCGCATGATGCTGGCCTCGGTCATGATGCTCAAGCCACGCCTGCTGGTTGCCGACGAGCCGACCACGGCGCTGGACAGCCTGACCCAGCGCGAGGTGCTGGACCTGATGGTCGAGCTGACGCGCGAGACCGGCACGGCGGTCATGCTGATCACCCATGATCTCGGCGTGGTGGCGCGCTATGCCCAACGCTGCGTGGTGCTGGAAAAGGGTCGGCTGGTGGAGACCGGCCCGACCGCGCAGGTGATCGGCGCCCCGCGTGAGCCCTATACAAGGCGGCTGGTCGAGGCGATCCCGCGCCCCCGCCCGCGTGACGGCGAAGACCGGATCGGCGGCCCGGTATTGGCCGTCGAGAAGCTGCAGGTCACCTTCCGGCGGCGCGGCGGGCTGTTCCAGCGCGCCACCGACATGCAGGCGGTGAAGGGCGTCGATCTGACACTGCGCGCGGGCGAGATGGTGGCCGTGGTCGGCGGCAGCGGCTCGGGCAAGACGACGCTGGGACGGGCGATCCTGCGGCTGGTGCAGCCGTCTGGTGGCAGCATCCGCTTCAAGGGCATGCCGCTGGAGAGGGCGGACCGTCACGGCATGCATACATTCCGCATGGCCTGCCAGCTGATCTCGCAGGACCCCTATTCCTCGCTCGATCCGCGCATGCGCGTCGGCGATATCGTCGGCGAGCCGCTGCGTCTGCTGGACGGGCTGGGCGAAGGGGAGCGGCGCCAGCGCATCGAGGCGGCGCTGGAGGAGGTCGGGCTCGACGGCTTCGGGAGGCGCTTCCCGCACCAGCTGTCCGGGGGGCAGCGCCAGCGCGTCGCGATCGCCCGCGCGCTCATCCGCCGGCCGGAGCTGGTGATTGCCGACGAGCCGATCAGCGCGCTGGACATGACGATCCAGAAACAGATCCTCGACCTGCTGGAAAGCCTGCAGCGCAGCCACGGCTTCTGCTGCCTGTTCATCAGCCACGACCTGGCGGCCGTGCGGCAGATCGCCAACCGGGTGATCGTCATGCAGGAAGGCCGCATCGTGGAGCAGGGCGAGACCGAGGCGGTGTTCGAACGCTCCGGCCATCCCTACACCAGGGCGCTGCTCGAAGCCTCCCCGGCGCTGGCGCTGAGCCGGGGGGCAATCACCTGAAAGCGCCGCATAGCCCGATAGGCAGCCACTTTGGTTTCTTGGCGGGTCATGCGCCAGCGTCGAACTGCTTAACTATATTTTGAGATTTTATACGTATGCTGCCTTTTCAACGGCATAGGGCCTAATATCCACGTCCCGTGCCGAGTGTTATGGTATGCATTCTCTACTTCGTCTGGCACGGCGCATTCTCCAGGAGTTAGTCCCTGATGAATCTTAACGCCTTCGAATTCCTGGATAATTTCGCCCTCATGGCGCTGGCGGCCGTGCTGTATGGCATCATCCTGCGGCTGGAGTATCCGCGCGAGGTACGGCGTATCCTCGGCGGCTTCATGTTCGGCGCTGGTGCCGCCGTCTCCATGATGGACCCGTTGCGCGTCGCGCCGGGTGTCATCGTCGATCTACGCAGCCTGTTCATCGGTTTCTCCGGCGCCTTTCTGGGGCCGGTGGCCATGCTGATCTCTCTCACGATAGGGGCCATAACCCGATATCAGATCGGGGGCATTGGCGTTGTGCCGGGCATTGTTGCGATGACCCTTGCAGGCTGCAGCGGCACGCTGTGGGGCCACCTCATGCGCAACCGGTCGCGCGCGAGTCTCCGGCATCTGGTGCTGCTGGGCTTTATGCTGTGTGCCGGCCTGCTGGCCTTCCTCCTACTGCCGGTTGAGATCCGCGCAAAGGCATTTGTCAGTGCCGCACCCTATGCGGCTGCCTGCTACATTCTTGGCGCCTTACTGCTTGGCACTTTCGTTGAGCGCGAGCGTTTCTCCGCCATGCGTGAACGGCGCCTGACCAACGAGGTGAACACCGACCCGCTGACGGGCCTGCTGAACCGGCGCGGCTTCCAGCGCGGCTTTGACATAGCGCAGGAAGAGATCGTTTCGGAAAATGGCGCGGCAATCCTTCTGGTCGATCTCGATCATTTCAAGAAGCTGAACGATACCCACGGTCATGATATCGGCGATCTCGTCCTGCAATCGGTCGGGGCAATCTTGCGCAAGGCGGTCCGCCAGAGCGATCTTCTGGGCCGTCTCGGCGGGGAGGAGTTCGTGGTTTACCTGCCGAATGCAAGCATGGCCGATGCCCGCAACATTGCCGAGCGTATCCGCATCGGCATCGAGACCAGCACCATCGCCAGCAAGGGCAAGCCGCTCCCGGTCAGCGCCAGCGTCGGGGGAAGCTGGAGTTCGAATGGGATGGATTTGACGACGGGCCTGAAGCTGGCGGACATGGAACTTTACAAGGCCAAGCAGGCCGGCCGGAACCAGGTCCACTTCACCCCCACCATCAAGAGCGCCGCCTAGCGGCTTTCCGCCCGGTCGCCGCGCATCAGCGGATTCGGCTGTGCCTGCATGAATTTACGCCGGGCGTCATCCAGACTGACGTATCGGGGTTATTTCCGATAAGGTGTTGGTCGCCCGTCGTGCCGCCATCGGCGTGCGTGGTGTCCGGGGAGGCGCGAAGGGATCCATGCTGAAACCGTTTGCCGATCATGAGGCCGCGCTGGCCGCGTGCGCGCGGGGCGATGCCGCCGCGTTGCGCGCGCTGTATGACGCGGAGGCCGGCAGGATGTTCGGGCTGGCCCTGCGGCTGGTCCGGCGGCGCGATGTCGCGCAGGATGTGGTGCAGGATGCTTTCGTCATGATCTGGCGCAATGCCAATCGATTCGACCCGGCCCGGGGGCCGGCGCGCGCCTGGATGTTCGCCATCCTGCGCTATCGCGCGCTGAGCGCACTGCGCAGGACCGGGCGCGAGGTCGAACTGGACGAGGAGGCAACCGAAGCGGTGCCGGACGAATCGCCCGATCCATTGGCATCGGTTGCGCTGATGCAGGAATCGGCGGCGCTGCGACGCTGTCTGGAGGGGCTGGACGAGCCGCGCCGCAAGCCGGTGGTGCTGTCCTTTCTCGACGGGCTGACGCATGGCGAAATCGCCGAGCGGCTGAAGGCGCCGCTGGGGACGATCAAGAGCCGCATCCGCCTGGCCCTGCGTGACCTGCAGGAGTGCCTGCAATCATGATTCCGCCTGACATCATGGATAATCCGCCGGAACGCCGGGCGCTGATCGGCGAATATGTGCTGGGCCTGCTCGACGAGGCGGATGAGGCGGCGATCCGCCAGTTGATTGAGACCGATGCGGCGGCGGAACGCGATTATCTGTTCTGGCATCAGCATTTCCTGGCGCTGGCCGATACCGTGCCGGCGCAGCAGCTCTCCGCCAGTGTCTGGTCACGCATCGAACAGGAAACCGGCTTGGCTGCCCACAAGGCAGAGACGTCCCAGTCCGGCTGGCTCCGGGGAATTTTCGGTCAATGGCGTGGCGTGGCTGCGGGCGCTGCATTTGGCGCCGTGGCAATGGCGCTGCTGGCGCTCTTCACGCCGGTCTTCGACCAGGCGCCGCCCGCTGCTGGCTATGTTGCTGTGTTGCAGCAGCCGGGCGAGAGCGCCGCGCCCGGCTGGATCGTACGGATTGCCGCGGATGGCAGGCTCACATTGTCGCCGCTGGTCGAGACCGCTTTGCCGGCTGACCGGTCGGTCCAGTTCTGGACGCTGGTGGACCCGGCGCAGGGGCCACGCTCGCTCGGTCTCGTACAGCCCGGCCAGAGTGTTGATCTGCCGGCCGAGCGCATCGGGCCGGTGATACCCGGCCAGCTGTTCGAGCTGACGCTGGAACCGCCGGGCGGCTCGCCAGGCAGCCGGCCGCCCGGGCCGGTGCTGTTCATCGGCCGCGCGGTCCAGGTGGCGTCGAACTAAATTTTTTTCATCCCATCGTCATCCAGACGCGGGGCTGGCGGGTACTCCCTGTGCAGGCCGTGCTGCCAGCCCCTTCATTGTGGGATGGGCGGCACGGTACGGGATGGAGACGGGCCGATCGGCCCCCTGATCTGCCCTCTCTCCCGGTTCTGCATGGAATTGAACCGATAATGGGAGTCCCGATCATGAAGAAGCTTACCCTCGGCCTTCTCGCCACCGCCGCCCTGCTGTCCAGCACCGCCATCGCCAGCGCCGCCAGCATCGTGGCGCTGACCAAGGATGGTTCGCTCGTCAGCCTGGATACAGAGTCCCGCATGGCGATGAAGTCAGTGAAGGTCAGCGGCACCAGTGCCGCGTTGCTCGGCATCGATGTGCGTCCGGCCAACGGCCTGCTCTATGGCGTCGATATCACCGGCGCGATCTATGTGATCGATGGCGAGACCGGTGCCGCCAAGATGGTGTCGAAGCTGGACAAGAGCTTTCCGGCCGACGGCAAGGCCACGGTCGATTTCAATCCGGCTGCCGACCGCCTGCGTCTGATGTCGAGCGACGGCACCAATTTCCGCGTGAATGTGGATACCGGCGCGGTGGTGGTCGATGGCTCGACCGCCTATGCCAAGGACGGCCCGATGATGGGCAAGAAGGCGATGGTCGTGGCCGGCGCCTACACCAACTCGGTCAATCCGAAGCCGGAGAAGACCGCGCTCTACACCATCAACCCGGACAGCGACATGCTGTATCTGCAGAGCCCGCCGAATGACGGTGTGCAGCAGCCGGTCGGCAAGTTGGGCGCGGATATCGGCCCGGACATCGGCTTCGACATCATGGCCGATGGCAAGGGCGGGAACATGGGTGTGCTCTACGCCATGGACGCGCTGCATACGGTCGATCTGAAGACCGGTGCGGTGACCACGCTGGGCAAGGTTACGGGCGTGACCGGTCCGCTGGTCGATTTTGCCTTTGTTCCGGGCATGTAAGGCGAAACCTCTCTTTGAGGGTAGGCGGGCCGGTCCTTCGGGGCCGGCCCGTTTTCCTGTCGATGACCATTGCCGCCTTTCAGCTGCCGGACTGCCTGTCAACCAGTGTGACAAATCTGCCGGAGTGCAAAAGTCTTTCGGTTTGCCAGCGGACTAGCGCTTGAAATTTCCCTTCTGCCATGTAATGCGAATGACTCTTAGTGTAATTCGCATGGGTGCCGGGGGTCGGTGCCCGTGCGGGGGTCATGAAAACCGGAAGGGGAAAGACGATGCACAGGCGTTTCGCAGATATGGGGCTGCGCACCGCGCTGATGGGGGGTACCGCGCTGCTGCTGTGCCTGGCGCTGCCGCAGGCGGGCTTCGCGCAGGACAAGAAGCCGGACGCGGAGAAGACCGAGAAGAAGGACGACAAGTCCGTCGAGCTGCGGCCGATCGATATCGAGGCGCTGCGCAGCATCACCTCCTACGAGGCGACGGAAGGCTATGTCTCCTACTTCTCCGTGGCGGCGACCAAGACCGATACGCCGGCCATCGAGACGCCGCAGTCGGTCTCGACCATCGGCCGCCAGGAGATGGAAGATCGCGGCGTGAAGACCATGGCGGAGGCGGTGCGCTACATGCCGGGCGTGACCGTCGATAATTACGGCGTCGATCCGCGCGGCTATGATTCCATCACCATCCGCGGCTTCTATTCCTCGACCACCGGGTCGTTCCGCGACGGGCTGCGCATGGACGGCAACGCCTTTGCCGCCTATACGACCGAGCCCTACGCCATCGAGCGTATCGACGTCATGCGCGGCCCCAGCGGCGCGCTGTATGGCCAGGCCGAGGCCGGCGGCGTCGTGGACCGCACGACCAAGCGCCCGAATGCCGACATGCGCCAGGAAATCAGGGTCGAGGCGGGCAGCTGGGACCATTTCCAGGGCGCCTTCGACCTGGGCGGCAAGGCGAATGAGGATGGCAGCCTGCTGTTCCGGCTGACTGGCCTGGCCCGCGAGTCGAACACCGAGTTCGATTATAATGACGGCACCTCGCAGGATAATAACCGCTTGTTCATCGCGCCGTCGCTGACCTGGAAGGGCGATGATACCGAGATCACCTTCCTGGCCGACTATATGAAGGATTCGCGCTCGCCGCTGTTCAACACCTTCGCCAACGAGACGGTTGGCCGGACCGGCGTTGTGGCCGGCGAGCCGGGCTTCGACCAGTTCCATCAGGAACAGTTCTCCATCGGCTATGCGCTGTCGCACCGCTTCGACGAGACCTTCACCTTCCGCCAGAACGCTCGCTATTTCGAGGTGAAGGTGGATTACCAGACGGTGTCGCCGAACGGGCTTTCCGCCGACAACCGTACGCTGAACCGCTATGTCTGGGCGGCCCCTGACGATCTGGCGCAGGCCGCCATCGACAATCAGCTGGAGGCGCGCTTCGACCTGTCGGGCATGCGCCACACCATGCTGTTCGGCTTCGACTACAGCCGCAGCGTGGACCGGTTCGACTACTATTCCGGTGCCGCCTCCTCGCTGGACCTGCTCAATCCGGTCTATACCGGTGCCGTCCTGCCGGATGCCCCCTACCTGTCGAACGAGCAGACTCTGACGCAGACCGGTGTCTATATCCAGGACCAGGTGAAGCTGGATCAGTGGATTCTGACGCTGGGCGGCCGCTACAGCTGGGTCGATATGGATACTGACGACCTGCTGACCAACACCACCCAGTCCTTCGAGGACAGCGCCTTTACCGGCCGCGTTGGCCTGACCTACCTGTTCGAGAATGGCCTGGCACCCTATGCCAGCTTCATCCAGGGCTTCACGCCTCGGCAGGGTACCGACCTGTACGGCCAGCCGTTCGAGCCCGAGGATTCGACGCAGTACGAAATTGGCGTGAAGTACCAGCCCGCCGACTATAACGCGCTGTTCACCGCCTCGGTCTATCACCTGACCAAGACCAATGTGCAGACCCGCGATCCGGCGGACATCAACAACACGCTGCAGACCGGCGAGATCGAGGTGCGCGGCCTGGAGCTGGAAGCCAAGGCTGGCCTGTTCCGCGGGCTGGACCTGACGGCGGCCTACGCCTATACGGATGCTGAGGTCACGGAGAGCAATGACGGCAATGTCGGGCTGAGCCCGGTGCTGATCCCCGAGCACACTGCCTCGCTGTGGGCCGTGTACAGCCTGCAGCAGCCGGAACTGCGCGGCCTGCGTGTCGGCGGTGGCCTGCGCTATGTCGGCAGCGCCTATAACGACACGCTGAACAATTCGAAGAATCCGGATTATCTGCTGGTCGATGCGCTGGTCAGCTATGCCTTCAACGAGAACATGACCTTCGACCTGAAGGCCTCCAACCTGCTGGACGAGGAATACACCACGACCTGCGCCTTCGGTGCCTGCTATTACGGGCCGGGCCGCTGGGTGACCGCTGGCATGACCTACCGCTGGTAGGGCTCTAGCCCTCGATATCGGCCGCGATGCGCAGTTCTCGCAAGGGGCGCACGCGGTCGATGGAGCGCTGATAGAGCGGGTCTTCCTTGTAGCGATCCAGTGTCGCCTGGTTCGGGAACTCGCCATAGACCACCAGATCGACCTCGTTGCCGAACAGGTCGCGGCGCAGATTGCGCTTCACTTCCAGCAGGGACGGGTAGGGGCTCTGCGTCAGCAGTTTCAGCCCCTCCTCAACCTCGTCCAGCTGCGCCGGGTCCTTCACGGAAAAGAACACGATGTGCCGGATCATTCTGCCGGTGCTCCTCAGGCGGCGTTGCGCTGTGCGTCGTGAAGATGGCACTCGACGCTGCTGCCGTCCACCGACAGCGGCCGCGGGGCGACCTGCCGGCAGACATCCATCACCTTCGGGCAGCGCGTATGGAAGGTGCAGCCGGACGGCGGGTTGATCGGGTTGGGGAAGGTCGCGCCCAGCTGCGCGTCCGGCACGCCCTTGCCCGGCTCCGGCGTCAGTACGGAGGCAAGCAGCGCCTCGGTATAGGGATGCTTGGGCGCGCGGAACAGCGTGTCGGTATCCGACTGCTCCACGATGCGGCCCAGATACATGACCGCGACCGAGGTCGCCATATGCTCCACCACCGCCAGATTATGGCTGATCAGCACATAGGTCAGCCCCAGCTCGCCGCGCAGATCCTGCAGCAGGTTCAGGATCTGCGACTGCACAGAGACGTCGAGCGCCGAGGTCGGCTCGTCGCAGATCACCACTTCGGGCTGCATGACCAGCGCGCGGGCGATGGCGACGCGCTGGCGCTGGCCGCCCGACAGCTGGTTGGGATAGCTGTCATAGACCCGCTTCGGCAGGCCGCACAGGTCCATCATGCGCTCGACCTTGCCGCGCCATTCCGACGGATCGCCGACGCCATGCACGCTGAGCGGCAGGGTGATGATGGTGCCGATGGTCTTGCGCGGGTTCAGCGAGGAATAGGGGTCCTGGAAGATCGGCTGGATGCGCCGGGCGATCTGCTTGCGGGTGAAGGCGGTGGTCGCCTGCCCGTCGATCCGCACATCGCCGGAGGTCGGCGCCTGCAGGCCCAGCAGGATGCGCGCGAAGGTGGACTTGCCGCAGCCGGATTCGCCGACCAGCCCCAGCACGTCGCCTTTGTTCACCTTCAGCGAGACGCCGTTCACCGCATGCAGCGGCTTCTTCGGCTTGAACATGCCCTGGCGCACCTGGAAGGTGCAGTGCAGGTCGCGGGTCTCAAGAACGGGAGGTATGGCCGAAGTCGTGGTGGCGGTCATCACGCGACCTCCTTCGCGTTCTCTATGCATTGCTCGGCGCTCAGCAGGCAGCGATAGCCGCGGCCGGGCGCGATCTCGGTCAGGGGAACGTCCACGCTTGTGCAATCCTCGAAGGCATAGCCGCAGCGGATGCGGAAGGCGCAGCCCTGGATGTCGCCGATCAGCGACGGCACGATGCCGGGGATCGATCCCAGATGCGCGCCGCGCTGGGTCTTGCCCGGCACCGGGATGCAGCGCAGCAGCCCCTGCGTATAGGGATGCATCGGGTTCTCGAACACCTCGTTCACCGTGCCGCTCTCGACGATCTGGCCGGCATACATGACCGCGACCTTGTCGGCGACGCGGGCGACGATGCCAAGATCATGGGTGATCAGGATCATGCCCATGCCGAACTCCTTCTGGAGTTCGATCATCAGGTGCAGAATCTGCGCCTGGATGGTGACGTCCAGCGCCGTGGTCGGCTCGTCCGCCAGGATCAGCTCCGGCCCGCACATCAGCGCCATGGCGATCATCACACGCTGGCGCAACCCGCCGGACAGCTGGTGCGGATATTGGCCTAGCCGGCTGGCCGCCGCGGTGATGCCGACCTTCTCCAGCAGGTGGATGGCGCGGTCCCGCGCCTCCTTGCGGGAGACCTTGCGGTGGCGCAGCAGCGCCTCCTCCAGCTGGTTGCCGATGGTGTAGGCCGGGTTCAGGCTGGTCATCGGCTCCTGGAAGATCATCGCCATCCGGTCGCCCCGGATGTCCGACATTTGCGACTGGCCGCCGCGCGACAGGTCGATGCCGTCGAAGGCCAGCTTGTCGGCGCTGCGGATCGCCTTGGGCGGCAGCAGATCCATGATCGACAGCGAGGTCAGCGACTTGCCGCAGCCGGATTCGCCGACGATGCACAGCGTCTCGCCGCGTTCCACCTGGAAGCTGATGCCGCGCACGGCATGCAGCGTGCCGGCGGCCAGCGGGATATCGACGCGGAGGTTCTCGACTTCGAGAAGAGCGGCCATCGGGTCAGCTCCGGTTTTCGGGGGCGGTCACGTCGCGCACACCATCACCCAGCAGGTTGATGGCCAGCAGCAGCGCGAACAGGCAGACGCCGGGAATGGTGATGAGCCAGGCCTCGAACAGCAGGTAATCCTTGCCTTCCGAGATCATCAGGCCCCAGGAGGGCAGGGGCGGCTGAACGCCAAGGCCGAGGAAGCTGAGCGCGGCTTCCAGCAGCACGGCATGGGCGACTTCCAGCGTCGCCACCACGATCAGCGGGTTCATCACATTGGGCAGGATTTCCGAGACCAGGATGCGCCAGGTCGAACAGCCGGCTGCCGAGGCGGCGGCGACATAATCCAGCGAGCGCACCTGCATGGTGGCGCTGCGCATGACCACCGCATAGCGGTCCCACAGCAGCACGCCCAGCACGGTGACCACGATGGTCAGCGAATTGCCCAGCATGGCGACCACGGCCAGTGACACCAGGATGACCGGCATCGACAGGCGGCAGGTGATCAGGAAGGTGACGACCAGATCGACACGTCCGCCGAAATAGCCGGCGGCGACGCCCATCACCGTGCCGATGACCCCGGAGATCAGCGCCGTGGCGAAGCCGATGAACAGCGAGATCTGCGCGCCGTACATGAGGCGGGAGAGATAGTCGCGGCCCAGCCCGTCGGTGCCCAGCGGATGTTCCCAGCTGCCGGCATCGGTCCAGACCGGCGGCACCAGCCGGTTGCCAAGACTCTGCGCGTAGGGATCGTGCGGCGCCAGCAGCGGGGCCAGCAGCGCCACCAGCAGGATGAAGCCCAAGATGACGGCGCCGATCATGACGCCGCGATGGCCGAGGATGCGCTTGCGCAGCCGCTGACCCGGGGTGGGGCCGACAATGTCCTCGGCGGCGGGAATGGTGATTGCTGCCATCGGTCAGCCTACGCGGATACGGGGATCGAGCCAGGCGTTCAGCAGGTCAGCCAGGAACGTCAGCACGATATAGATGAGGGAGAACACCAGCAGGATTGCCTGCACCGTCGGCAAGTCGTAGCGGCGGATCGATTCCCAGGCGAGGTAGCCGGTGCCATGCAGGGCGAAAATGGTCTCCACCACGATGGAGCCGCCCAGCATGAAGCCCAGCTGCACGGCGGACAGGCTGACCACCGGGATGATCGCGTTGCGCAGCGCATGCTTGAACAGCACGGTGCGCGGCTTCAAACCCTTGGCGCGGGCGGTACGGATATAGTCCGCGCCCAGCACCTCCAGCATGCCGGTACGCGTCAGGCGCATGATCGCCGGCGTGGCGTAATAGCCCAGCACGATGGTCGGCATGATGAAATGCACCCAGCTTTCCGAGCCCGAGGGCGGCAGCAGCGGGTACATGAAGGAGAACACCATGATCAGCAGCAGCGCGAACCAGAAGCTGGGCAGCGCCTGGCCCATGACCGACATGGTGAGCGCCAGCCGGTCGATCATGCTGTTGGGATAGCGCGCGGCCAGCACGCCCAGCGGGATCGACAGGATGATGGCGAACAGGATGGCCGACAGGCCCAGCCCCAGCGTCACCGGCAGCCGCTCGAAGATGAGGTGGGTCACCGGCACCTTGAAATAGAAGCTGGTGCCGAAATCGCCCTGCAGCGCGCGCCCGACCCAGGCGAAATACTGTTCGTGGATGGGCCGGTCGAAACCGTACTGCACGCGGATTGCCTGGATCGCGGCGTCGTCGGCGCTCTCGCCGGCGATGGTCGTCGCCGGGTCGCCGGACAGGAACAGCAGTCCGAAGCTAATGAGGGAGATCGTCAGCGCCACAAGCAGCGCCACGATCAGCCTTTTTGCGGTGTAAATCAGCATGTGCCGGGGTAATGCCCTATCTGAAATCGATCCGGGCGGCATGACCGGCATGCCGCCCGGAACTTAGTCTATAGCGGATAGCCGCCGGTTACTTCCAGGAAGCCGTCCAGAACCGCGGGATTTCGTCGGCCGTCGGCTTGAAGTCGAGGTCGTTCGAGATCGCGTAGTTCGTGGTGTAGGTCCAGGTCGGCACCCAGTAGGCCTGGGCGGCGATCTTCTGCAAGGCCTTCTTGTACAGCTCCTTGCGCTTCTCCTGGTCCAGCGTGGAGCGCGCAGCCTGCAGCCAGCCCTGCACTTCCTCGTCCTTGGACATGTCGTCCGGCAGGCCGCCGAAGAACACCGGCAGGATGGCGTCCACATCG